>JAPHSB010000219.1 GCA_026193295.1 Lysobacterales bacterium | reverse complement strand
GGGCACGCAGGAGCACGGTCGCCGGCAGCTTGCGGCGACGGTCGATGCGGACGAAAACGTTATCCTTCGGGTCGAACTCGAAATCCAGCCAGGAGCCACGGTAGGGGATCACCCGGGCCGAGAACAGCAATTTGCCGCTCGAATGGGTCTTGCCCCGGTCGTGATCGTAGAATACGCCCGGCGAACGATGCAGCTGGGACACGATCACGCGCTCGGTGCCATTGACGATGAACGTGCCTGTCTCGGTCATCAGCGGCAGGTCGCCCATGTAGACTTCCTGCTCCTTGACGTACTTGACCGGCTTGACCTTGGCGGAGCTCTCCTTGTCGTAAATGACCAGGCGGACCTTGACCCGCAGCGGCGCACCGTAGGACATGCCGCGGAGCTTGCATTCCTTGACGTCGAACACCGGGTCACCGAGCTTGTAGCTCACGTATTCGAGCGCGGCGTTGCCCGAGTAGGCAACGATTGGAAACACCGATTTCAGCGCGCCGTGAAGCCCGCGATCGCGGCGCTCCTCGGCCGGCACCTCAAGTTGCAGGAACTCCTGGTAGGAGCGGATTTGCGTTTCCAACAGATATGGCACGTCGAGGATGGACCTGCTTTTGCCGAAATCCTTGCGGATACGCTTTTTTTCAGTGAAAGAGTAACTCATGTTGATTCCGCCCATGCGTTCAAGTCATTCGAAATACAAGCAGAAACAGGCCGGAGACCCGCGTCCCCAGCCCATTTCATCAGCCCCGATAAACCGGGAAGAAGATTTACTTAACCTCGACAGTAGCGCCAGCTTCTTCGAGCTTCTTCACGATTCCGTCTGCCTCTTCCTTGGAAATCCCTTCCTTGACCGCAGCGGGAGCGCCCTCGACCAGGTCCTTGGCTTCCTTCAGGCCAAGACCCGTGATCTCGCGAACCGCCTTGATCACCGGCACTTTCTGCGCACCGAAGGAAGCGAGCACCACGTCGAACTCGGTCTGCTCTTCGGCAGCCGCGGCTTCAGCGCCCGCGGCGGGTCCGGCAGCCACAGCAACCGCGGCAGCGGCAGAAACGCCGAACTTCTCTTCCATCGCACTGATGAGGTCTACGACCTCCATCACGCTCATGTTGGAAATGGTTTCCAGGATGTCTTCTTTTGAAACGGCCATTGTCGTCTCCATCAAATGGTTATTGAGCGGGGTCAGATACCCGCATGGTTAAAAGGTTCAAGCAGCCTGCTTTGCATCGCGCACAGCAGCCACCGTCCGCACCAGCTTGGCGTGCGGTTCGGCGAGGGTACGCACGAATTTCTCGATCGGTGCCTTCATCACGCTCATCAGTATCGCGATGGCCTGGTCGTAGGTAGGCAACTTGGACAGGCGCTCCAGCTCGGAAGCGTCGTACAGTTGACCACCCACGGCAACCAGCCGTGCGATCAGCTTGTCATGGTCCTTGGAATAGTCCTTGACCAGGCGTGCGGCAGCACCGGGATCTTCCATGCTGAAGGCTAACAGGAGGGGTCCCGTCAGCGCTTCCTGCATGCATTCGTATTCGGTACCCTCAACGGCTCTGCGCACCAGAGTGTTCTTGGCCACCTTCAAGAAAACGCCACCCTGCCGCGCTTTCACGCGCAGCTCGGTCATTTCTTCGACGGTCAGGCCGCGATACTCCGCTGCCACAGCTGCCAGTGCCTTGCTGGCCACTTCGGCCACTTCGGCAACAACTGCTTTCTTCTGCTCAAGATTGAGCGCCATTGGTTACCTCCTGGAGCCTCCTGACCGGTTGCCCGGGCATTCGACTCAATTTCAGTGGTGACCCCGCTACGGGATTGAACGTTGTTCCGACATTCAATCCAGTAGCGGGGCTGCCACCATCTGCGCAGGCTATGGCCGGTTGCCCGACCGTTGCTTAAGCAGCCTCTCTTCGGGTATGACCCCGAAGAGAAAACCGCACCTGCGGTCTCCGACGGTCTATCCCGGCCCATCGAGGGCCAGGGCAGCCCGCCCATCCATCACCCGCTGAAGCAGCCAGGTGAAAAATTCCTATACCTCTGCAGTGCGCAACGCCAGAAGCAGAGTCCTTCAAGTCGTCTCGAGGGCACGGTTTTCATCGCGCAGCGATGAAAGAAGCACCCGAGAGACTCTTATAAATCGAGCGAAGCCTTGTCTACCTGGATTCCAGGACCCATCGTCGTCGACACGGCTACCTTCTGCAGGAACGCGCCCTTCGACGCAGCAGGTTTCAATTTCACGAGATCATTGATCAGGGCATGTAAATTACCCTTGAGCGCATCCAACTCGAAGTCGACTTTGCCGATCGTGGTGTGGATGATGCCCGCCTTGTCCGTGCGGTAACGCACCTGGCCGGCCTTCGCGTTCTTCACGGCGGTTTCCACGTCCGTCGTGACCGTCCCCACTTTCGGGTTCGGCATCAGCCCGCGCGGACCGAGCAACTGGCCCAGCTTGCCCACAACACGCATGGCGTCGGGCGTGGCAATAACCACGTCAAACGCGATATCACCGCCTTTCATCTGGTCGTGCAGGTCATCCATGCCGACCACATCGGCGCCGGCCGCTTTCGCCTTGTCCGCATTGTCACTCTGGGCGAAAACCGCGACACGCACGGTTTTACCGGTACCGTTCGGCAGTACGGTCGAACCGCGCACGTTCTGATCCGACTTGCGCGGATCCACGCCAAGGCGGATCGCGACATCAACTGACTCCGTGAACTTCAACTTGCTGGAGTCCTTCAACAGACTCAGGGCTTCGTCGATGCTGTATGCCTTGCCGGGCTCGAGCTGCTCCCGGATGGCCTTCATTCTCTTTCCCAGCGCCATCACTCGACTCCTTCCACGTTGAGACCCATGCTGCGGGCGGAACCCGCAATGGTGCGAACCGCGGCGTCGAGATCGGCAGCGGTCAGGTCCGGTTCCTTGGTGCGGGCAATTTCCTCCAACTGCGCGCGCGTGACCTTGCCCACCTTCCTGGTGTTCGGCTCGCCGCTGCCCTTCGGGACACCCGCCGCCTTGCGCAACAGCACCGCGGCTGGAGGGGTCTTGGTAATGAAAGAGAAACTGCGATCCGCGTACACCGTGATGACCACGGGTATCGGCATGCCGTTTTCCAGGCTCTGCGTCTTGGCGTTAAACGCCTTGCAGAACTCCATGATGTTGACGCCGTGCTGACCCAGAGCCGGTCCCACGGGTGGGCTCGGATTGGCGGCGCCAGCAGGCACCTGCAGCTTGATGTAGGCTGCGACTTTCTTAGCCATGTTTTATCTCCCCGGGTTCAAGCGCCCGGCAACCAGTGCCAGAGCTCCCCGTTCAAGTTGGCGCTCCATCAAGAGCGCCCCATGTTCGCCTAAGGCACGCAGTGCCTGTAGCGAACTCCTTTAAGCTGCCCTGCCGGTGCGGTTTTCATCGCCTCGCGATGAAAGAAGCGCCGGTCGGGCACATTCCTCGTTTGCGGTTGGCGCGAAGCGCCAGAAGCAAACTCCTTAATGCCGCTTCGTGAGGATGTTTTCATCGCGCAGCGATGAAAGAAAAACTCACTAAGCTCTTAAAGCCCCGATCAAGCTTTCTCGACTTGATGGAATTCAAGTTCCACCGGAGTGGAACGTCCAAAAATCAATACCGCCACTTTCAGGCGGCTTTTGTCGTAGTCGACCTCTTCGACGACCCCATTGAAGTCGTTGAAAGGGCCATCCACCACACGAACCATCTCGCCAGGCTCGAACAACACCTTCGGCCGCGGTTTGTCCACGCCCTCCTGAACCCGGTTGAGGATGGCGTCCGCTTCCTTCTGGCTGATCGGCGCAGGCCGGTCAGCCGTTCCACCGATGAACCCCATGACCTTGGGAACGTCCTTCACCAGATGCCAGGTCTCGTCGGTCATGTCCATTTCCACCAGCACGTAGCCGGGGAAAAACTTGCGGTCGGAACGGCGCTTCTGGCCGCCTTTCATTTCGACCACTTCTTCGGTCGGAACCAGGATCTGTCCAAACAGTTCCTGCATCCCGGCCCGTTCGATCCGGTCCTGCAGCGAGCGCATGACCTGCTTCTCGAAACCCGAGTAAGCGTGCACTACATACCAGCGCTTGGCCATTGTTCAGCCCCCGACCATTGCGCGCACTGCCGCGCCCAGCAGCCAGTCGACCGCAGCCAGGAACAGCGAGATCAGGATGATGACAATGATGACCATCAGCGACGTCTGCAGCGTTTCCTGGTGCGTCGGCCAGACCACCTTGCGGCGCTCGATGTCCGCTTCCTTGATGAAGCGGAAGAACGCTGCGCCGGAATCTGCCTGCGCTGCAATGAAAGATGCAAGCGCTGCCACGGCTATCAGGCCGACCACCCTGATGGGCGTAATGGCCAGATCCTGGAACCAGTAATAGGCTCCGACGCCCGCGATCAACAACGCCGTCGCCACCGCGAGCAGCAACGTGTTGACAATCTGGGGCTTGCCTTTTGTTTCCGCTTTAGCCTTCATCTTTCCTCTATATCTGATCGCAACGGCGCGATGCGCCAGCCGCGAACTCATTCATGCCGTTCCGAGGGGGCCGGTTTTCATCGCAAAGCGATGAAAGAAGCACCCGAGGAACTCCTTTATTGCTGGCAGGCCAGGAGGGACTCGAACCCCCAACCTGCGGTTTTGGAGACCGCTGCTCTGCCAATTGAGCTACTGGCCTAAAACATTCGCGGCCAAAGCCGCTCCTACAATCAATCGCGGGCACGGCCCGCTCCTGCACTCCAACCTGCAGGAGGCCGCCTTGCAGCCAATCGCGGCTCAAGCCGCTCCTACTCGAAAATTTTCGCGACGACGCCGGCGCCAACGGTACGGCCGCCTTCGCGGATCGCAAACCGCAGACCTTCTTCCATGGCGATCGGCGCAATCAGCGTCACCACCATC
>JAPHSB010000249.1 GCA_026193295.1 Lysobacterales bacterium | reverse complement strand
GGCCTGGTGCGTCATCGGCGGAGAGCGGACCCGCATCTGGAGGGCGGCCCGGAGTAAGCGCAGCACGGATATGCCCCCCGGCACTGTCCTGGGGGCGGGCCGCGAAGGCATCGATGTGGCCACGGGCCACGGAACGCTTCGGCTGCTGGAGCTGCAGCCGCCCGGAAAAAGACGAATGGACGTCGCCGATTACCTCAACGCCCGGCCCCTTCCCGTCCGCCTGGGCCAGCCCTCGTGACCCGGGCCCGGGGTGACAACGCCCGGCTGAACGCTCTTGATCTGCTGGATTCGGTGCTCGACCGCGGCCTGAGCCTGGCCGATGCCGGCAATGTCGCAGGGGACGGCCCACGGGCCGCAGATCCCCGCGACCGGGCATTCGCCCGCCACCTCACCTACAGCGTCCTGCGCTGGCTCAGCGCCCTCGAATGGCTCGCCAGCCAACTGTTGAAACGCCCGCTGAAGCCGCGCGATCGCGACGTGCATCGATTGATCCTGCTGGGCCTCCAG
Source organism: Lysobacterales bacterium (assembly GCA_026193295.1). Lineage (GTDB taxonomy): Bacteria > Pseudomonadota > Gammaproteobacteria > Xanthomonadales > SZUA-36 > CALKKN01. Next base: position 2,063 of record JAPHSB010000249.1, on the reverse strand, counting down.
CAGCTTTGGCAGGACGATACGGGCGCGCATGCCGCAATCCACGAATCGGCTGAGTGCGCACGCCTGCTCGGAAAACCCTGGGCCGTTGCCGTGATCAACGCCGTCCTGCGGCGCTTTCAACGCGAACAGGATGACTGGCTGGCCCGCCTGGCGCTGCAGGACGCGCGGCACGCTCACCCACCCTGGTTGCTCGAGGCGTTGCGGCGAGACTGGCCGCATGATTGGGAAGCCGTCGTCGAAGCCAACAATCAGGCTGCGCCGCTGTGGCTGCGTCTGCGCCGGGACGCTGATCCGTCAGGCGTGAAGGCCGAACTCGAACTGAAGGGTTTTGCATTCGAAACCCATCCATTCGCGCCCGACGCCCTGCGGGTTCATCCCGCGGTAGCCGTGGACGCCTTGCCCGGATTTGAGGCCGGCCTGGTCTCGGTACAGGATCCGGCGGCGCAACTGGCCGTGGACTTACTGGGCCTCGCTCCCGGCCAGCGCGTGCTGGACGCCTGCTCGGCGCCGGGCGGCAAGACCGGTCACATTCTCGAGACCGCCCCCGGGGTCGCATTGACCGCGCTGGACAGGAGCCCGGAGCGACTCGAACTCGTGAGCCGTAACCTGGAACGCCTGGGGCTGCAGGAGCACGCGGGGCTGAGGCTGCACGCAGCGGACGCCGCGGAACCGAAAACCTGGTGGGACGGCACCGCCTACCAGCGTATCCTGCTGGACGCACCGTGCACTGCCAGCGGCGTCATCCGCAGGCACCCGGAAATCAAGTGGTTGAGAACGCCTCGACAGCTCGCCGCGGCCGTTACGGCGCAGGCGCGATTACTGGAGCGGCTCTGGCCAGTGCTGGAACGGGGCGGTATCCTCTTGTACGCCACGTGCTCGGTGCTAAGAGATGAAAACAACAGGCAAATCGAACGGTTCCTCGCAAACCAGCCGGACGCGGAATTGAGCCCCTTCGATGCGGACTGGGGCCGAGCGGTCGATCCCGGCCGACAGATTCTGCCGGGTCAGCAGGATATGGACGGATTCTATTATGCCCGGCTACGCAAGGCTTGATCCTGCCCGCGGCGTTGTCCTGGCTCTCCTGCTGACGTTGGGTGGCTGTTTTCAGCAGGACGCGGCCGGCCGATTCGAAATCAGCCGTCTCGACGCACATTGGACCAACGGCCGGGTGGAAATCAGCTGCGATCAGCGACTGGAATTGAGCGCCGAGGCGCGGTCCGCATTACGGCATGGCGTGCCCCTTACCATCGAGGTCGAATTGATTCTCCGTGATCTGGCCAGCCGGACCCGGGTTGGCGGAATAACCCGCCGCTACGAGGTCCGCTACCTGCCGCTGAGCGAGCACTACCAAGTGTCGGGCATCGGGGCGCACAATGTCGCGACCTTCCCGAGATTGCGGCATGCCCTTGCGGAACTGTCACGGTTGGACCTCTCCCTCGAGGTCGGCACGCTGCCGGCTGGCGACTACGAAGTCCTGGCGCGCAGTCAGCTGGCTCATGGCGACCTGCCGCCGCCGATGCGGTTGCCGGCTCTTTTCGACCCCGAATGGAAGCATGCCTCGAACTGGACCTCCTGGCCGATGACGGTTGGTTCGGGGGCGTGAGGACGTCGTGAACGCGGCGGCCGACAGGGACCGACGAATCCGGCGACTGCTGTTCCGGACTCTGCCCCTCGTTGCGTTGCTGGCGGCGCTGCTGGTCGCCTTGTTGCTGGTCAGCGGAGTGCAGAAGGAAACACCGGGCGTTCGGAACGCGCTTCTGGGCGATGAGTACCTCTGGGTGCTGGTGGTCACTGTCGTGGCGCTGGCCATCCTGCTGTGGAGCATCGTCTACCGACTGCTGGCCTTGCTGCGCAATGTCCGGACAGGTGTTCCGGGGGCGCGCCTGGCGGCACGCTGGGTGCGCTACTTTCTGGCGTTGTCGTTGCCTCCCGCTTTTATCGTGTTCTTTTTTTCCGCCTGGTTCCTCACCAGCACCATCGACAGCTGGTTCGATGTCCGCGTGGAAGCGGCGCTCGCCGACTCACTGAAACTCGGACAGAAGTTTCTCGATACGCGGACCCTC
>JAPHSB010000355.1 GCA_026193295.1 Lysobacterales bacterium | reverse complement strand
GGCCGCTTCGCGACCTCCGACCTGAACGACCTGTATCGCCGGGTGATCAACCGCAACAACCGCCTGAAGCGGCTGCTGGAGCTGAGCGCGCCGGACATCATCGTGCGCAACGAAAAGCGCATGTTGCAGGAATCGGTGGACGCGCTGCTCGATAACGGTCGCCGCGGTCGCGCCATTACCGGCACCAACAAGCGCCCGCTGAAGTCGCTGGCCGACATGATCAAGGGCAAGCAGGGCCGCTTCCGGCAGAACCTGCTCGGCAAGCGCGTGGACTATTCCGGGCGCTCGGTCATTGTGGTGGGTCCAAAGCTGAAGCTGCACGAATGCGGCCTGCCGAAGAAGATGGCGTTGGAACTATTCAAGCCCTTTATTTTCAGCAAGTTGCAGCGTCGTGGCATGGCTGCCACGATCAAGGCAGCCAAGAAACTGGTGGAGGCCGAGCGGGCCGAAGTCTGGGATATTCTGTCCGAGGTGATTCGTGAGCACCCGGTGCTGCTGAACCGCGCACCGACACTGCACCGCCTGGGCATCCAGGCCTTTGAGCCAGTGCTGATCGAAGGCAAGGCCATTCAGCTGCATCCGTTGGTGTGCACGGCGTTCAACGCTGACTTCGACGGTGACCAGATGGCCGTGCATGTTCCGCTGTCGGTGGAAGCCCAGCTGGAAGCCCGCGCCCTGATGATGTCGTCGAACAACATCCTGTCGCCGGCCAATGGCGAGCCGATCATCGTGCCGACCCAGGACGTTGTGCTCGGGTTGTATTACATGACCCGCCAGCTGGAAAACACACGCGGCCAGGACATGATCTTCAGCGACATCGACGAAGTGCACCGGGCTTTCGAGAACAAGGTGATCGATCTGCATGCCCGCATCCGGGTGCGCATCGATGAAACCATTATTTCCGAGCACGGCGAAGAGCGTCACGAAACCAACCTGGTGCAGACCACGGTTGGCCGTGCGCTGCTGGCTGAGATTCGTCCGTCCGGCATGCCGTTCCGGCTGCTGAATGAGCCCCTGAAGAAGCGGCAGATCTCCAACCTGATCAACTCGTGCTACCGCCGCCTTGGTCTGAAGAAGACCGTGGTGTTCGCGGACAAGCTGATGTACACGGGTTTCCATTACGCGACGATGGCCGGCGTTTCGATCGGCATCGACGACCTGATGGTTCCCGATGAGAAGAAGAAGATCCTGGCGGACGCCGAGGCCGAGGTCGTTGAAATCCAGAACCAGTATGTTTCGGGCCTGGTGACCTCCGGTGAGCGTTACAACAAGGTCGTCGACATCTGGTCCCGCACCAACGAGCTGGTGGCCCGGGCCATGATGCAGCGAATGGGCAAGAGTGTTGTCAAAGACGCCAAGGGCAAGATCGTCGAAGAAGATTCGATGAACTCCATCTTCATCATGGCAGACTCAGGCGCCCGAGGCTCGGCCGCGCAGATTCGCCAGCTGGCCGGCATGCGCGGCCTGATGGCCAAGCCTGACGGGTCGATTATCGAGACGCCGATTACGGCCAATTTCCGCGAAGGCCTCGACGTGCTGCAGTACTTCATCTCCACTCATGGCGCGCGTAAAGGTCTCGCGGACACGGCACTGAAAACGGCCAACTCCGGTTACCTGACCCGCCGCCTGGTCGACGTGGCGCAGGACCTCGTCATTACCGAGGTCGACTGCAAGACCGAAAACGGCGTGACCCTTCAGCCCATCGTCGAAGGCGGCGACGTAGTCGAGCCGCTCAGTGAGCGGGTACTGGGCCGCACAGTCGCGCAGGATGTATTGAAGCCGGGCAGTGACGATGTCATCTGCGAGCGGAACACCCTGCTGGACGAACTCCTGGTCGATGAGCTCGAAAAGAACGGTATCGACCGGATCGTCGTGCGCTCGACCATCACCTGCGAAACCCGGCACGGTGTCTGTGCCAGCTGTTACGGCAGGGACCTGGCGCGCGGCCACCGGGTCAACATTGGCGAAGCGGTGGGCGTCATTGCCGCCCAGTCGATCGGCGAGCCGGGCACCCAGCTGACCATGCGCACCTTCCACATCGGTGGTGCGGCGTCGCGGGCCGCGGCCATCGACCACATCCAGGTCAAGTCTGGCGGCACGATCCGGCTGCACAACATGAAGACAGTCGAGAACGCGGACGACAAGTTGGTCGCGGTCTCGCGCTCCGGTGAAGTGTCGATCATCGACGAACATGGTCGCGAACGTGAGCGGTACAAGGTTCCTTACGGCGCCATCATATCGGCGCGTGATGAACAAAAGGTCGCCGCCGGCGACGTGCCTGCAACCTGGGATCCGCACACGCACCCGATCGTCACGGAGGTGGCGGGCAAGGTCAAGTTCCACGAATTCATCGAGGGCGTCACCGTCAGCGAACACGTGGATGACATCACCGGCCTGACCAGCCTGATCGTGACCGAACCGAAGCAGCGTGGCAGCGCAGGCAAGGATCTGCGCCCGATGATCAGCCTGGTCGATGGCAAGGGCAAGGAACTGTGCCTGGCGGGTACCGAGATCCCGGCGCATTATTTCCTGCAGGCCGGTTCCATCGTGCAGATGCAGGATAGCCAGGAAGTGAACGTCGGTGACGTACTGGCCCGCATCCCGCAGGAATCATCGAAAACACGTGATATCACCGGTGGTTTGCCCCGCGTGGCCGACCTGTTCGAGGCACGCAAACCGAAAGAGCCGTCGATCCTGGCGGAGGTCTCCGGCATCGTGAGCTTTGGCAAGGACACCAAGGGCAAGCAGCGGTTGGTCATCACCCAGGACGACGGTGAGACCTACGAGGAGCTGATTCCCAAGTGGCGCCACGTCATCGTGTTCGAAGGCGAGCGCGTGGAAAAAGGTGAGACCATCGTCGATGGCGAGCCGAACCCGCACGACATACTGCGCCTGCTGGGCGTGGAGGCGCTGGACGATTACCTGGTGAAGGAGATCCAGGACGTCTATCGCTTGCAGGGTGTGAAGATCAACGACAAGCATATCGAGGTTATCGTGCGCCAGATGTTGCGTAAAGCCGAGATCATGGATGGCGGGGGCACCCGCTTCCTGCGCGGCGAGCAGGTTGATTATGCCCGCGTCGTAGAAGAAAACGCAGCGGCGGAGAAGGACGGCAAGGAGCCTGCGATAGTGCAGCGCGTATTGCTCGGCATCACCAAGGCTTCGCTGGCGACCGAGTCCTTCATCTCGGCAGCCTCCTTCCAGGAAACCACGCGGGTGCTGACGGAAGCCGCGGTGTGCGGCACCACCGATCACCTGCGAGGACTGAAGGAAAATGTGATCGTGGGTCGATTGATCCCGGCTGGCACCGGCATGGCGTACCACAATGCGCGTCGCCACCAGAAGGTTGAAGAGCCCGATGTCGACCTCGAAGCGCTGCGCACCGCCATCGCGGCCGAAGAGCTCACGAACCTGGAGACCGCCGACAAAGACGGGTAATTCCTCGTGAATGGGGTCAGGGCCTTTTTTCTGTGAGGGAAAGGGCTCTGACCCCTTTTTAGATTTCTATCACGAGATTCCAGCACGCTATTGCGACTCTTGCCGTTTCCTGTCATAATTCTCCGGCTAACAGATGTGAAACCCTCGCCAATGAGGGCCGCGCGTGAAAACACCGTTGCGGAGAGCCGATGTCGCCGGCGCGTGGGCCGGATTCAACGGCGCCCAATCCCGGGCAGATTTTTTGCGGGGTTGGGCGTTTGGCGTTCTCTAAGGAGCCTGTTGAGCTCTACTTTCATCGCTTTGCGATGAAAACCGTTCTCAACAAGCGGCGCGAAGGAGTTCGCTACGGGCACTGGGTGCCCTTGCGAACATGAGGTAGGTGTTTTTGCACCCTTATCGGCGGCCGGGGTTAGCCCGACTGCCTTTTAATTTGTAAGGACGAAGGAATTTTATGGCGACGATCAATCAACTCGTACGCAAGCCGCGCAAGGACAAGGTCTCCAAGAGCACCGTGCCGGCGCTGGAAGGTTGCCCGCAAAAGCGTGGGGTATGCACCCGCGTGTATACGACCACCCCGAAGAAGCCGAATTCGGCTCTGCGGAAGGTGGCGCGTGTGCGGCTGACCAATGGCTACGAAGTGACGAGCTACATCGGCGGTGAAGGACACAACCTGCAGGAGCACAGCGTCGTGCTGATCCGTGGCGGTCGTGTCAAGGACCTGCCGGGTGTGCGTTACCACACGGTGCGTGGCAGCCTCGACACCGCAGGTGTGGGGGATCGCCGCCAGGGTCGTTCGAAGTACGGCGCCAAGCGTCCCAAGAATTGATTTTTAGTGCTGCATAAATAACGGAAATCGACATGTCCAGAAAGCAGTCCAATTTTACGAGAGATATCCTGCCCGACCCCAAGTTCGGCAGCGAGATGATCACGCGCTTCATCAACATGGTGATGGTCAGCGGCAAGAAGTCCGTGGCGGAGAAAATCGTCTACGGCGCGATCGCAACCATCAGCGAGAAGAACAAGAGCGCCGATGCGGTCGACCTGGTCGAGAAGGCCCTGGACAACGTGAGCCCGATGGTCGAGGTGAAATCCCGCCGGGTTGGTGGTGCGACATACCAGGTGCCGGTCGAAGTACGGCCCAAGCGCCGCCAGACCCTGGCCATGCGCTGGATCATCGATGCTGCGCGCAAGCGCGGCGAAAAAAGTATGCCGAAGCGCCTGGCTGGTGAACTGCTGGACGCAGTCGAGCAGCGTGGCACCGCCGTGAAGAAGCGCGAAGACACCCACCGGATGGCCGAAGCCAATAAAGCTTTCGCCCATTACCGCTGGTAAGCCGCGGCTCAATCAACAGAACTTATCGAGGACCAGATAGTGCCCCGTATAACGCCCATCGACCGGTATCGCAACATCGGCATCATGGCTCACATCGATGCCGGCAAGACGACGACGACCGAACGCGTTCTGTTCTACACCGGCGTTTCGCACAAGCTCGGTGAAGTGCACGACGGCAATG
>JAPHSB010000370.1 GCA_026193295.1 Lysobacterales bacterium | reverse complement strand
TCGAATACCGGCGCTTCATGTCGAAGTTTGCCGCGGTTATCGGCGGATTGCACAACCAGGTGCCGCCCCGCATTACCCAGGAACGCGGTGACCTGATCACGCTCGGCAAACTGGCATTGAAAATCCGCATGCTGGGCCGGGACGACATGCGTGAATTTCTGCGCATCGCCGGTATCAATATCTACGACATCCTCAAGGAAAACTTTGACAACCCGTTGCTGAAGGGCGCGCTCAGCCTGGACGCGCTTCTCGGCACCTTTTCCGGGCCCCGATCCAACAATTCGGTATTCACGGCGCTGCATCGCATGAGCGGTAACAACGGCGGCGCCGCCGGCGCCCTGTCGGTTCCGGCCGGTGGTATGGGAGCCGTCACCGAAGCCCTGGCCGCTGCCGCGCGGCAAGCCGGTGCGGAAATCCGCACAGGCGCGCCGGTATCGCGAATCGTGCTGGACGGCGTACGGGTTTGTGGTGTGGAACTGGCCGGCGGCGAACGGCTGGACGCGGGCACCGTGGTGTCCAACGTCGATCCCAGGACCACCATCATGGAACTGCTGGGCATGCGTCACGTGGAGGCTGATTTTGCCCGCCGGATCAATAACATCCGCTCCAGGGGGAACGCGGCCAAGCTGCACCTGGCCCTGGACGGACTGCCCGATTTCCGTGGTGTGAGCCCGGCTCAACTGGGCGAGCGGCTGGTCATTGCGCCGTCGCTGGACTACGTGGAGCGGGCCTTCAATCCCTGCAAGTACGGTGAATTTTCACCCAGCCCGGTGGCCGAGATTACCATCCCGACCATTCACGACCCCAGCCTGGCGCCTACCGGACAACATGTGCTGTCGGCCGTCGTGCAATACGCGCCACGCGAGCTCAAGGGTGGTTGGGCCGAAGGCAAGGCTGCATTCACCCAGGTCATCATGGAGATGCTGTCGGCCTATGCACCTGACATCCGCGAGCGGACCATCGCCACCGAACTGCTGACGCCGGAAGACCTCGAGAAGGAATTCCGCATGGCCGGTGGGCACTGGCACCATGGTGAGCTCTCGCTGGACCAGTTCCTGATGCTGCGCCCGGTGCCGAAATCAGCGCAGTACCGAACACCGGTCGAGGGCCTGTACCTGTGCGGCGCCGGTTGCCACCCGGGCGGTGGCGTGATGGGCAGCGCCGGTCGCAATGCCGCAACGGCACTCCTGGCACAAGCCAGCGCCAGCTGAAGAGGAGCGTGAAATAACCATGAAAACCGAACAACTGCATCACCGCGACCACTTCAAAAACGCCGTTTATCCGAGCCCGTTCCATTCGCGGCAGAAAGAACATAACCAGCTGCGGGAGTGGAGCCGCTGGTCGGACTACCTGTCGGTACCCGCCTACTGGTGCGAGTCCATGGAATATTTCTCCGGGCGCAACGCCTGCGGTGTATTCGACCTGACGCCGATGATCAAGCATCGCGTCAGCGGGCCCGACGCCCTGCCCTACCTGAACCGGCTGATGACGCGTGACGTCGGCAAGATCAAGCCGGGCCGCGTGGGATACAGCGTCTGGTGCAACGAGCAGGGCCGGGTCATAGACGACGGCACCATTTTTCACCTGGAAGAGGGTGTGTACCGGATCTGCTCGCAGGAACACCAGCTCGATTGGTTCCTCACCAATACGCTGGGCTTCGACGTCAAGGTGGTCGACGAAACCCATGAGGTCTGCGGGCTCGCGGTGCAAGGACCGACCAGCTGCGCCATCCTGAAGCAAATGGGCCTGGCGGGTATCGAGAACCTGACGCCCTTCGGCATGGCGAGTTTCGACTTCGAAGGCACCCGGCTGATGATCTCGCGCACCGGATACACCGGTGACCTGGGCTACGAACTCTGGATCGATCCGGATCACGCCGAAGTGCTGTGGGACCGCCTGTTCGAGGCAGGCGAGAATCGCGGCATCCGCGCCATGGGCAGCCAGGCGCTGGACCTGTTGCGTATCGAGGCGGGCTTTATACTGGCCGGCGCCGATTTCCTGCCGGCGCAGGAGGCGGTGCGCCCGACCCACACGCGCTCGCCCTTCGAACTGGGCCTCGGCTGGCTGGTGCATTTCGACAAGGGCGTGTTCAACGGTCGACAGGCATTGCTGGAAGAGAAGCAGAACGGATCCCGCTATACCCTGGTCAAGCTCGATATAGACGGCAACAAGCCGGCCAAGGACTCCTTCGTTTACACGAAGGACAAGAAGTATGCCGGCACCGTGACCTCCGCCATGTGGTCACCGTCGGCCAAGGCCAGCATCGCGCTGGCCTCGCTGGAAGCGCCCCATGGACAAGTTGGCGAAGAACTGCTGGTCGAAATTTACTACCAGCGCGAGCTCAAGTGGAGCCGCGTGATGGCGCCGGCCCGGGTCGTCAAAGACAATTTCTGGGATCCGCCGCGCAGGCGCCAGACACCTCCGGCGGATTTCTAGGCCTCATTTGGAGCGCGCTGTGCGAAGGACTGTGGGAGCGGCTTCAGCCGCGATTTTCCGATGTCGGATAGCATGAGCAAATCGCGGTTAAAACCGCTCCTATGTCCAGACTCCATCGCGGTGGTCGGAGCCAGTGAGCGGCCGGGCTCGGTTGGCCGCCGCACGGTCGAAAATCTTCTGCAGGGCAGGTTCGAGGGGCGCCTGTACGCGGTCAACCCCGGCTACGAAACCGTGCGCGGCGTGCCCTGCTTCCCAACGCTTGACGCCTTGCCCGAGGCCGTGGAGCACGTCGTCCTGACGCTCGGGGACGCCAACGTCGAGGCTGGTCTGGACGCGGCGATTGCCCATGGCGCACGCGCCGCGACGATGATGTCCGGTTTGGTGCTGGAGCACGATGAGCCGCCCTTGCTGCGGGAGCGGGTTGCGCAAAAAATCGCGGATTCCGGCTTGACTGTGTGCGGCGCCAACGGCATGGGTTTTTACAACTTCGCCGACGGGATCTGGGTCTGCGGCTTCGACACCCGCAGCAACCATGTGCGGGGCGGCAACGTGACGCTCATCAGCCACTCGGGTTCCGGCATGTCCGGCATCATTGACTGCGAAGAGCGCATCGACTTCAACCTGGCCGTTTCCACGGGCCAGGAATTGAGCGTGACCATGGACCAGTACATGGACTGGGCCCTGGACCGGCCCGAGACGCGGGTCGTGGGGCTATTCATGGAAACAGCGCGCCGACCCGCCGGCATGGCGGCGGCCTTTGCCAAAGCGCAGCGCAAAGGCATTCCGGTGGTCGTGCTCAAAGTCGGGCGGACCGAACTGTCAGCTCGCCTGGCCGTTTCCCATTCCGGCGCCATCGCCGGCCGCGACGACGCCTACCAGGCGCTGTTCGACCGCTATGGCGTACAGCGCGTCAAGGACATGGACGAACTGGCCACCACCCTGATGATGTTCGCCCAGCCGCACCCCGTTGCGGCCGGCGGACTGGTCAGCATCCATGACTCGGGTGGCGAACGCCAACTACTGATCGACCTGGCGGAGGACATGGAGGTGGCGCTGGCCGCTATCACGCCTGACACGGTCAATCGCCTGCAGGAACTGCTCGACCCGGGCCTGCCACCGGTCAACCCCCTGGACGCCTGGGGCGCCGGCGGGCCAGGCGCCAACGCCATCATGCGGGAGAGCCTGGCAGCCCTGATGGCCGATCCCCATGCCGCTTTCGGCGCCGTGGTTCACGATCGCGCGCCGCACGGTGCACTGTACGAAGAGTATTTCGACTACATGCGAGCCGGGCATGCCGCTTCGGGCAAACCCGCGTTCCTGGTATCAAACCGCCAGGGCAGCGGCACCGATGGCGCCGCGGTGTCGGTAACCCGCGAGGGGTTTCCCGTACTGGACGGCTTGCGCTCTTTCCTGGCCGGCGCCCGTTGCCTGATGGATTACCGCGATTTCAAGAACCGGCAAGCGCTTGCCATCGAGTCGGCAAACCTGGAAGCGCTCAGCAAATGGCGGCCCCGCCTGGCGCGGGGTGCGATCCTGGAGGAATACGACGCCGGGCAATTGCTGCGCGACTTCGGATTCCCGATGAATCCCGCCGAGTTGGTGAACGACGAAGCAGGCCTGTCGCACGCGGCATCGCGCCTCGGCTACCCGCTGGTACTGAAAACCGCGGAACCCGGCATCCTGCACAAGACCGATCGGGGCGGCGTAATCCTGAACATCCGGGCGGCGGATGAACTCGCCGCGGGCTACGCCGACCTGGCCCGCCGACTGGGCCCGAAGGCCATGGTGGCGCCAATGGTCAAGGTCACCGGCGCGGAGATGGTGCTGGGCCTGGTCCACGATGAACAATTCGGCCCGCTGGTGATGCTGGGCTTCGGTGGCGTGAATGTCGAGACGATCCGGGACGTGGTTTATGCCCTGCCCCCGTTCGACCGCGCAAATGCCAAGCGCATGGTTGGTTCCCTGCGCCAGCGGCCGCTGCTCGATGGCCTGCGCGACCGCCCAGCCGTCGATATCGACGCTTTCTGCCTGGCTGCGGAGCGGTTCTCCGTCCTGGCTGCGGAACTGGGCGATGTCATCGACGAGATCGACATCAACCCGGTCCTCGTACACCCCGCCGGCTGCGTGGCGGTGGATGCGTTGGTCGTCGGCAGCCGGAATGGCGGCAGAAGTGGTATCGTGAAGCAAACCCCGAACATCCCATAGCGCATTCCACGAGGTGGAACATGAGTCTCACTGACATCGAATCCCATGACCGGCAGCGTTGGCACTCCGTCGCCGATCAGGCGAGATCGAACCTGGAAACCCGTCTGTTCATCAATGGCGAATTCTGCGACTCCGTGCAGAGCCGGAGCTTTGCCACCGTCAACCCCGCGACCGGCGAAACCCTGGCCAAGGTGGTCAAGGGCATGCCGGAAGACATCGATCGCGCGGTGGCCGCGGCCAAGGCCGCCTTTCGTTCCGGCTGCTGGTCCCGCATCGCGCCGCGCGAGCGCATGGACATACTCTATCGCTTCGCCGACCTGGTCGACCAGCATGCGGAACAACTGGCCGTGCTCGAGACACTGGACATGGGCAAGCCGATCGGCGACGTCGTGGGCGAAGACCTGCCGGCGGTCATTTCCACCATCCGTTTCATGGCTGAGGGTATCGACAAAATCGAGGGTTCGGTGACCAATACCGATAACGACGCCCTGCACATGGTCATTCGCGAACCGCTGGGGGTGGTCGGCTGCATCTCGCCCTGGAACTATCCGCTGTTGATGGCAACGTGGAAGATCGCTCCCGCGCTGGCCGCGGGCAACACGGTGGTATTGAAACCGGCCGAGCAGTCGCCATTGAGCGCGTTGCGCCTGGCCGAACTGTTCGTGAGGGCAGGCGGCCCGCCCGGCGTCCTCAACGTGGTCAACGGCATGGGTGAAACCGCCGGCAAGGCGCTGGCCCTGCACAACGACGTGGCCAAGATCACCTTCACCGGCTCGACCGAAGTGGGCAAGCTGATCCTGCAGTACGCAGGCCGGTCCAACATGAAGCGGGTGGCGCTGGAGTGCGGCGGCAAGAGCCCGCAGATCTTCATGGCCGACCTGCCGGATCTCGAGAAAGCGGTCGGCGCCGCCTACAACGGCGTATTCGCGAACATGGGCGAAGTCTGCAGCGCGGGCTCGCGATTGCTCGTAGAACGTCCTATTTATAATGAGTTTATCGAACGCTTCATTGCCGACGGAAAAGACGCCTATGTGCCCGGCGACCCGCTCGACCCCGAAACCAACATGGGACCGCTGGTCGACCGGGACTCCCAACAGCGGGTATTGAACATGATCGAGGGTGGCAGGCGCGAGGGTGCAACGCTCCATTTCGGCGGCGCCGCGCCCACGGGCCTTGGAAAGGGCGCCTACGTGAGCCCCACGCTGTTTGGCGACGTGCGCAATGACATGGGAATCGCCCGCAACGAGATCTTCGGTCCGGTCGCCAGTGTCATCCCGTTCGATGGGCCGGAAGAAGCGATCAGCATCGCCAACGATACGATCTACGGCCTGGCTGCCGGCATTTGGACCAGGGACTTGAACAAGGCCATGCGCCTGGTCAAGAACATCGAAGCGGGCGTGGTCTGGATCAACAGCTACGAGGACGGCGACATGACCCAGCCCTTTGGCGGTTACAAGCAATCCGGCCACGCGCGCGACAAGTGCCTGGACAGCCTGAAGAGCTATACCCAGGGCAAGTCGGCGTGGTTCCGGCTGGAACCTGCCTGAGCGCTCATGGCCTATTCGACGATCCAGTATGAAACCGAGGGCCCGCTGGCCTGGATCACGCTCAACCGGCCGGACAAGCTGAACGCCATCAGCAAGACCATGGTGGCCGAGCTCAACCAGGCCATGGACACAGCCCTGCGCGACGACCCCGTCCGCGTCATCGGGATCAAGGGCGAAGGCCGGGCTTTTTCCGCCGGCTTCGACCTGGAACCGCAGGGATCCCCTGGGCGGACGCGCGCGGAGGAACTCGAAGCTCTGAAGCAGGAACTGCGCGACGATTTCGACCTGATCATGCGGTTCTGGGACAGCCCCAAGCCCACCATTGCCGCCATACACGGCTACTGCCTGGGCGGAGCGATGGAACTGGCGCTGGCCTGTGATATCACGATCGCGGCCCGGGGCTGCCGCCTCGGTGAACCGGAGGTGAAATTCGGCAGCGGCATCGTGGCCATGCTGCTGCCGTTCCTGTGCGGCCCCAAGCGCGCCAAGGAATTGTTGCTGACCGGCAACGACCGCGTCAGCGCGGAGCAGGCGGAGGCCTGGGGCCTGGTCAACCGTGTCTGCGACGCTGACTGGCTGGTGCACGAAGCGCGGGCGCTGGCCCGTGAAATCGCACGCAATGACTCATTGGCCGTGGGGCTGACCAAGCAGGCTGTCAACGCAGTTTACGAAATCCCGCGCATGCGCGACGCGCTGGAGCACGCGCTGCAGCTCGATATCACGATCGAGAGCACCGAGACCGACGAGTCGCGGCAATTCAATGAAATCCTGAAGAACGAAGGCGCGAAGGCGGCCATCGCCTGGCGCGACCGCCAACTCGACTGAGACCCTCCGACCGAGAACAGCCATGGCATCCGAGAAACTGAAGCAGGAACTGGAGAATTACCTCGCGGCACACCCCGAAACCCGCTACCTCGAAACCCTGGTGACAGACATCAATGGAATCCTGCGCGGCAAGCGGGCCGAGCGGGACGATTTCTACAAGTTGTTCAATAACGGCATGAACCTGTGCGCGGCGACGGCCATCCTCGACAGCCGCGGCAACACCTTTGAAACCGTGCCCTACGGCGTCAGGGACGGTGATCCCGACGTCAGGGGCGTGGCGATTGCGGGCAGCCTCGCGCCCGTACCCTGGGTCAACCTGCCTACCGCCCAGGTGCTGATCGAAATGCACAACTTCGACGGCAGCTTGTACCCACGTGACCCGCGCAATGTACTGCGGCGCGCGCTGCAGCCCCTGAGCGACATGGGCCTGCGGCCGGTGATGGCCACCGAGCTCGAGTTCTACCTGGTCGAGCACGACGGTGAGCGGTTCCAGCCGAAAATGCCGCGCATTCCCGGCTCGGAATTGCCCCAGCCCGGACTTCAGTACGCCATGATGGAAGACCTGTACGAAGTGGAAGACTTCCTGGCCGACCTGGACGCCATCTGCATTGCGCAGAACATCCCTGCCGGGGCCGCGCTGTCCGAATTCTCACCCGGGCAGTTCGAGATCAACCTGCACCACGTTGATGACCCGTTACTGGCCTGTGATCACGCCGTCCTGCTGAAACGCGCGGTGAAGGCAGCCGCCAACAAGAACGGTCTCGGCGCGACCTTCATGGCCAAGCCCTTCGCCGACACGGCCGGTAGCGGATTCCACCTGCATATGAGCCTGCTCGACGCCAATGGGGACAATGTGTTTGCGGGCGAGAGCCGGCATGGCCCTTTTTCGGATCAACTGCGTCACGCGGTGGGTGGGCTCGGCGTGGCAATGGCCGAAAGCATGGCC
>JAPHSB010000328.1 GCA_026193295.1 Lysobacterales bacterium | reverse complement strand
AGCCAGTCACCATCGGCATAGCGCCATTCTTCGTCGCGCGTGGTGGGAAGGACGGCGGCGTCGCTCATGCAGCCACCGCCTCGTAGCCCTGCTCTTCAAGCTCATGGGCGAGTTCCGGCCCGCCCGACTTTACGATGCGGCCGGCGGCCAGAACATGCACCTTGTCGGGCTTCACGTAATCCAGCAGCCGCTGGTAATGGGTCACCACGATCATTGCGCGTTCCGGGCTGCGTTGACGATTGACGCCATCCGCCACCAGCCGCAGCGCGTCGATGTCGAGCCCGGAGTCGGTCTCATCCAGGACGGCCAGCGCCGGTTCCAGCATCGCCATCTGGAAGATCTCGTTGCGCTTCTTCTCACCGCCCGAAAATCCTTCGTTTACCGCCCGGTGCATCAGGTCGTCGCTGATGTGCAGGATTTCCAGCTTTTCCCGCACCAGTTTGAGGAACTGCATCGAATCCAATTCGGGTTCGCCGCGGTGCTTGCGTTGCGCGTTGAGCGCGGCCCGCAGGAAATACGTGTTGTTCACCCCGGGGATTTCCACCGGGTACTGGAAGGCCAGGAACACGCCCTCGCAGGCCCGCTCCTCCGGCTCCAACTCCAGCAGGTTGCGGCCCTTGAACAGCACCTCGCCGGCGGTGACCTCGTAACCCTCGCGGCCGGCGAGCACATAGCCGAGCGTGCTCTTGCCGGCGCCGTTGGGGCCCATGATGGCGTGCACCTCGCCGGCGTTGACCGTAAGATCCAGCCCCTTGAGGATGGCTTTACCCCCCACCGTCGCGTGGAGGTTTCGAATTTCCAGCATTGTCTGCTCACTTTCTTTCATTGGTCTTTTCTCGATGAATCAGTTGTGACCCGGCGCCACTCACCCTACAGCCCCTTCAAGGCTAACCTCCAACAGAGCCTTCGCCTCCACCGCGAACTCCATCGGCAACTCCCGGAACACCTGCTTGCAAAAGCCGTCGACGATCATCGACACCGCGTCCTCCTCGGAGATGCCGCGCTGCAGGCAGTAGAACAGTTGGTCCTCGCCGATGCGGGAAGTGGTTGCCTCGTGCTCCACTTTCGCGGTCGGATTGCCTACCTCGATATAAGGGAAGGTGTGGGCGCCGCAGCTCTTGCCGATCAGCATGGAATCGCACTGCGTGAAGTTGCGCGCGTTCGCGGCGCTTTTCGCGATGCGCACCAGGCCGCGGTAGGCGTTCTGCCCGTGGCCGGCCGAGATGCCCTTGGAGATGATCTTGCTGCGCGTGTCGCGGCCGATGTGGATCATCTTGGTGCCCGTATCAGCCTGCTGGAAATTATTGGTCAGCGCGACCGAGTAGAACTCCCCGACCGAACGCTCGCCGCGCAGAATGCAGGACGGGTACTTCCAGGTGATGGCCGAGCCGGTTTCGACCTGGGTCCACGAAATCTTCGAGCGGTCACCGCGGCAGTCGCCGCGCTTGGTCACGAAATTGTAGATGCCACCGACGCCGTTCTCGTCACCCGGGTACCAGTTCTGCACGGTCGAGTACTTGATCGACGCGTCTTCCAGCGCGACCAGTTCCACCACCGCCGCATGCAGCTGGTTCTCGTCGCGCATCGGGGCCGTGCAGCCCTCCAGGTAGCTGACCTGGGCCTGCTCCTCGGCAATGATCAGCGTGCGCTCGAACTGCCCGGTCTCGGCGGCATTGATGCGGAAATACGTGCTCAGCTCCATCGGGCAGCGCACACCTTTCGGAATGTAGACGAAGCTGCCGTCCGAAAACACCGCCGAATTGAGCGCAGCGAAGAAATTATCACGCGGTGGCACCACCGAACCCAGGTACTGGCGCACCAGCTCCGGATGGTCGTGCACGGCTTCGGAGAATGAGCAGAAAATCACCCCGGCTTTCATCAGTTCCGCGCGAAACGTCGTGCCGACCGACACCGAGTCGAACACGGCGTCCACCGCAACACCCGCCAGGCGGGCGCGTTCATGCAACGGCACGCCCAGCTTGTCATAGGTTTCCAACAGCTTGGGATCGACTTCGTCCAGGCTTTGAGGGCGGTCCTTGTCGGATTTCGGTGCGGAAAAATAGGAAATGGCCTGGAAGTCGATCGGATCGATCTTCAGGTGCGCCCAGTCAGGTGCGTCCATCTGCAGCCAGCGCCGATAAGCTTCCAGGCGCCAGTCCAGCAGCCACTCCGGCTCGCCCTTGCGCGCCGAGATCCAGCGAACCACGTCCTCGTTCAACCCCGGTGGAACCGTGTCCGACTCGATATCGGTGACGAAGCCGTGCTTGTACTTCTGCTGCACGAAATGGTCGACGGACGGTGCCTTGATCGGGATCTGGTCGGTGCTCATGGTCTCTTTCCCTGGTCTCACTCAGCTGACGTTCAATGTGGTGATATGTAGCGGGTTGGCTTTGGGGGCCGTCGGGGCTCCCATCTCTGCAAGCGTGACCTGCTGCAGCGCATCGGCCACGGCCAGGCTGATCCGCTGCCAGTTGCCGCGCAACCCGCAGCTGTCTTCCTGGCTGCACAGCCCTTCCTCGATACTGCACTCGGTCATCGCGATCGGCCCCTCGATGGCGGCGATGACTTCCGCCACGCTGATGTCCCCGGCCTGCCGGTTGACCCGGTATCCGCCGTTGACCCCGCGGAAAGAGTCCAGCAGTCCGCCGCCAACCAGCAGTTTCAGAACCTTGCTGGCCGTGGGAACTTCGACGCGGATGCGTTCGGCCAGCGAATGTGCGCTCAGCATTTCGCCGTCACGGCTCAACTCCACCATGATCAGGATTGCGTAATCGGTCAGTTTGGATATTCGTAGCATCTCTATATAGTACCATATGAGTCCTCTTTAGATGGAGCCAATTTCGGCCATACCAAGGCGGCCACGAATCGGGCACAATGCGCGCATGATTGAAGCGGCTGGCGGCACCCCGGAAACCCAACAGCATCGGCAGGAGGCCGCCGCGGCCTGGGCTGCCGCGGAACTGGGGCTGGCCCGGCTCGCTCTGGAGCCGGTTTCGGGCGACGCCAGCTTTCGGCGTTATTTTCGAATCCGGGAACCGGGTGCCGGGCGGTCGCTCATCCTGATGGATGCCCCCCCACGAGTGGAGAGTTCGCGGCCCTTTGCCGACATCGCCGCCCGCTTGCGCGCTGCCGGCCTGAACGCCCCGGAAATTCTCCGCTTCGACTTCGAGCAAGGTTTCGGTTTGCTGGAGGACTTTGGCGATACGCTGTACCGCGATCTGCTCGATGAGGATACCGTCGATCAGCTTTTTCCCGGTTTGTTTACGGTCCTTGCGGGCATGGCGCGGCGCGTGGATGCCAGCAACCTGCCGGCCTACGATGAACGCGTGCTGCAGGCGGAACTGGACCTGTTCACCGACTGGTATCTGCAACGCCATCGCCAGTACCCGCTCGACGGCAGCGCCGCAGCGCTGTGGGCCGACCTCTGCGGGAAGCTGGTCGAGTCCGCCATGCGTCAACCTCAGGTGTTCGTTCACAAGGACTTCCATTCCTGCAATTTACTGCAGACCCCGCGCGGCCCAGGCATCATCGATTTTCAGGATGGCCTGAAAGGTCCGGTCAGCTACGACCTGGTATCGCTGCTGTGGGACCGCTACCTCGCCTGGCCGCGTGACCGCCTCGAAGACTGGATGCGAGCGGTCCACCCGCGACTCGCGCCGGACATCGGCGCGGCCGAGTGGATCCGCTGCTGCGACTGGATGGGTTTGCAGCGCAACCTGAAGATTGTCGGCATCTTCGCCCGGCTCAAGTACCGCGACGGCAAGCAGGGTTACGTGGAAATGATCCCGCGCTTTTATCAATACCTGCTCGATGTCCTGCCGCGTTACCCGGAATTCGATGCGTTTCACCGCCTGT
>JAPHSB010000184.1 GCA_026193295.1 Lysobacterales bacterium | reverse complement strand
TGCCATTGGGGAAACAGGTCGCCGGAATAGAAAATCATGCCTGCGGGCGCGATGGTTGGAACCCAGGCCACCTTGGGCGCTTCGAACTCCGGTCGCGTGTCGTGATCCGGAATCTCCTCGCCGCTGTAATGGTCGCCCTCGGACACGATCGGGTAGCCATAATTGCGACCCTTTACGACCAAATTCATTTCGTCACCGTGCAGTGGGCCCATCTCGCTGATCCACAGCTGCCCGCTGCCGTCAAAGGCCAGGCCCAGCGGATTACGATGGCCCAGCGACCAGATCTGCGCCGTGACGTCCCCGCGCTCTGCAAATGGGTTGTCGGCAGGCACTGAGCCGTCATCATTGAGCCTGACAATCTTGCCCAGGTTGCCGGTCATCTGCTGCGCCGGTTCGAATTTCTGGCGTTCGCCGGATGAAATGAACAGGTAGCCATCGCCATCGAAGGCCATGCGATGCCCGTAGTGGCCGTCATCGGTGACCTTGGGGTTTTGGCGCCAGATGACCTCCACATGCTCCAGGCGCGGTCGATCGTTGGTCATGACCAAGCGGGCCCGGGCAACGGCCGCGCCACGCACGTTACCGATGCCGGACTCGGCGTAACTGAGATAAATCAATTGATTGTTCGCAAAATCGGGATGCAGGATCACGTCGCCGAGACCGCCCTGCCCGCGGTAATCTACATTGGGCATCTCTTCGACCGCCCTGGACTTTTCGCCTTCCTGGGTCACCACGTAGAGCCGACCCCTTTTTTCCGTGACGAGCATGCGGCCGTCCGGCAGAAAGGTCATGGCCCAGGGCTCGTTGAAAGTCGCCACTGGCGCGGCCTTGAAGGGCAATTCGTCGCTCTGGGCCGACACGGCGACGGCCAGGGAGGCGAGTAACAGGAAAAGGGCTGTTCGAAGCATGGTTTGAATCCTCGCGAGTAGCGCGTGAAATGGGCTGCAGTTGCGGTTTATCGGGCGGGAAGTATAAACCAGCTTTCTGCGCACGCAGGCCGGCATCCGCGAGGGTAAGCCGGAAACCATTCGAAATATACGATGAATATGACAGTAAAGATCGATGAAACCTGATTTTGACTTCAGCTATGCTGGCGCGTGATCAGCACACCTCATGGAGGTCATTGCAATGCAATCGGACAAACCCCGGGCCGTCGCGGCCACGGTTGATTACAGGGTCGGCGCTGCCGGAGCCTTACCCAAGGACGAAGGTGCTCGACTCGTCTTGCGTAACACCTACAGGCTACTGTCGATGGCACTCGCTTTCAGCGCCCTTACGGCGGCCCTGTCGGCGGCGCTGAAACTACCCCACCCGGGCCTGCTGCTTACGCTGGGCGGCTACTTTGGCCTGCTGTTCCTGACCACCAAATTGCGCAACAGCGCCTGGGGCCTGCTCTGCGTATTCGCGCTCACCGGCTTCATGGGTTACACCCTGGGGCCAATCATAGCGGCCTACCTGAGCATACCCGGCGGCCCGGGTATCGTCGCAACCGCCATGTCTTCCACGGCCGCCGTGTTCCTCGGGCTTTCCTGGCTGGCCAACAGTCGCTTCGCACCCGACATGGGGCGTTACGGCAGTTTCTTGATGATTGGCATCCTGACCGCTTTCTGCCTGGGACTGGCCGCCTACATCTTCGCCATGCCGGCGCTTGCCTTGGCCGTGTCCGCTATGTTCGTGCTGCTGATGTCCGGCCTGATCCTTTACCAGACGCAGGAAATCATCCGCGGCGGCGAGCGCAATTACATCATGGCCACCGTCACCCTGTTTGTCGCAATCTACAATTTGTTCGCCAGCCTGCTGCACCTCCTGGGCTTTATGGGTGGCGAAGACTGAGCGGAGCGGATCGATCCGTCCGAGAGAACCTTCGTGCTGAGCCATACGAAATGTGGCGCGGTGAAAGAGGCCGGCTACGACCTGAAAGTCGTAGCCGGCCCTTTTGTTTGTCTCAACGCCCGCTGCGCTCACCACTGCCGACAGGCCTGAACGCCGGAGGGGAGCGTTATCAATAGCTTCTGTCTATTGTCGCGATCCGAATTTTCGATTCGCATCTATAGCAACGATGCGGTTTAATGGAGGATGAACTGCTTCATTCATCATTCGGAAGGAAAATTGCAATGCGTAAACAAATGTTAACTTCACTTGCTGCTTTGGCGGTCGCGATGGCACTGGTCGTGCCTTCGAGCACTGCTTTCGCGCAAGGCACGCCAAAATCGAATCAGTTCTGGTGGCCTGAGAACGTGGATCTCACCCCTCTCCGCCAGCACGCTGCCGAGTCCAACCCGATGGGCGCCGACTTCAACTATGCTGAGGAGTTCAAGCGCCTCGACCTCGATGCCGTCAAGAAAGACATCGAGGTGGTCATGAAGACGTCTCAGGACTGGTGGCCGGCAGACTACGGCCACTACGGCCCCTTCTTCATCCGGATGGCCTGGCACAGCGCGGGCACCTACCGCGTGGCTGACGGCCGTGGCGGCGCCGGCGGCGGCCAGCAGCGGTTCGAGCCGCTCAACAGCTGGCCCGACAACGCCAATCTCGACAAGGCGCGGCGGTTACTGTGGCCGATCAAGCAGAAGTACGGCCGCAGCATTTCGTGGGCCGACCTGATGGTTCTGACGGGCAATGTCGCATTGGAATCCATGGGCTTCAAGACCTTCGGCTTCGCCGGCGGTCGCGAAGACGACTGGGAACCCGACCTGGTTTATTGGGGGCCCGAGCAGGAATTTCTCGCCGACGAGCGCTACAGCGGTGACCGGGAACTGGAACGGCCCCTGGGCGCTGTCCAGATGGGACTGATCTACGTGAATCCCGAGGGGCCGAACGGCAACCCGGATCCGCTCGCTGCCGCCAGAGATATTCGCGAGACTTTCGGCCGCATGGCGATGAACGATGAAGAAACCGTG
>JAPHSB010000155.1 GCA_026193295.1 Lysobacterales bacterium | reverse complement strand
GTGCGCGACAAAATCCCGCTTCCAGGCGCGGTGCACGCCCAGTGACATCAGGTCGTTCATCAGGTCGTAGTTGCCGGCCACGGAGCGGAACACGTCGTGAACCAGGCGCGCCTTTTCCTGCACCGGGACCTCGCGGTAACCAAAATGAGTGGTCTTTTCCGATTCCTGCTTCATGGCTGAGTCTCTGTCTGGCCGACTTATTGTATCCTTGCCCTGTTCCCCGAGGGAAACTTCCACCATGTCATCCGGAATTGAACTCTCACCATTGGCCCGGCTGTTTCCGCCCACGCGCATTGTGTGCCGGGGGGCGGCCGCCACCCCACGCCTTCTCTTGTTGCTGCTCAGCGGCTGCCTGGTATTCCCGGCAGGATTGGCCGCCGCGGAATTGGACCGGAGTTGCGTGCTGCGTCTCGCCGAGACCGGCGAAGCTACGATGACCCTTGCCGAGATTCGCCGTGTTTGTGGAGACGACGCAGAAACCGCTCCCGGCCATCCTGCCGGGCCGGCCTCCGGGGCCGAGGAAAATGCCGCTTCGGAGGAGCGGGCCGCGGACAGTGGAGCGGAGCCGGGACTGGTGGAGCAGCGCCTTGCGGCTGACCGTGAGGCCGCCAGCCGTCCGTTCAGCATCATCGCGCATCGACCCAATTACTTCCTGGCAGCGGCTTATAACACAGAGGGTTGGAGCGCCGATGCCTATCGCCAGCAATCTGGCGACGGAGACTACAACAACGAAAAACTGGAGGGTCAATTCCAGGTCAGTCTGAAGGTGCCCCTGGCCGTCGGACTGTTCGGCGACCGCATGGATCTTTATGGCGCCTACACCAACCGCTCGTTCTGGCAGATGTACAGCCGGGAGAATTCAGAGCCGTTCCGGGAGACCAATCACGAGCCGGAAGTCTGGCTGCAGTTTCGCAATGACTGGAGCATTTTCGGCTTCACCAACTCGGTCAACACGCTGGGCTGGGTGCACCAGTCAAACGGCCAGGGCGGACTGCAGTCGCGCAGCTGGGACCGGCTGTATGCCACGCTGGTCTTCGAGCGAACGCACTGGGTCCTGGCTTTCAAGCCATGGTTCTGGGCTTCGCCGGACAAGGGGGACGGCGACAATCCGGACATCGACAGGTACATGGGGCACGGCGAGTTCCGTGCCATCTATGGACGCAGGGGACACGTGCTCAGCCTGATGCTGCGCAACCAGCTCGAGAGCGGTTTCGATCGCGGCGCGACCGAGTTGAGCTGGAGTTTTCCGGTGTTCGGTTACCCGTATCTGCGGGGCTACGTGCAGTACTTCTACGGCTATGGCGAGAGCCTGATCGACTACAACAACAAGGTGAACCGCCTGGGTGTCGGCATTTCCGTCACGGACTGGCTCGAATGAGCACCGGCCCGCTTTGGCCCGCCACCCGATCGGGCCCGGATCTCACCAGGTGGCCACGAGCGACGATCCGAGCGCGATGCGCTGCCCTTCGCCGGAGCCCAGGATCGCATTCTGGGCAAAGGCCGGGGCCGGTTTCGGGCCGGGCACGGGGTTGATGCGGCGCAAGGTCAGGTAAGGTTCCCGGTCCGGATTGCGCTGCGCCGTCTGCTGGTCGATGGTGGTAACCAGGCAACGCTCGCAGGCATCCGTCAATGACAGGCGCCAACCCTCTCCCGCCAGTTCCCTGGCCCGGTGCTCGGCGAACGGTTCGAGCCCGCGCACGACGATATTCGGGCGGAAACGGTTCATCGGAACCGCTGCCTGCCCGCTCGCCACGAGTTCACGGTTGAGCTCGGCCAACGAGGCCTCGTTGGCTACCAGGAAGGGTGCGCTGTCGGCAAAGTGAGTGGTGGTGTCCGCGCCGTAGCGATCCGGCTGGCCCTGGGGCCGCTTGAAGCCTTCGGCCATGTGAACGATGCGCAGCGTTTCCGGGCTCTCGAGCGCGTCGGTCAGCCACTGCGAAACCAACGGCCCGACATCAGTCGCCTCGCACTCGTCGCCCCAAACCTTCGTTCTAACGGAGGCTCCACCGCTGGATTCGAACGGGATGGCGATAGAACCGTGGCCTTCCATCGACAGCACCACCCCCTTATCGTCGAGCCGGGTGGTCACCAGGGCGAGGCGCGGCAGGCCCCGTTGCGTGACGAACCGTCCATCGGGCCTGACGACCATCCACAAGCGGTCATGCAGCAGACCCTTGTCCGTCAGGATCGCCTCGTCCAGGGCGATGCCCTTCATCGACTTGACGGGATAGACGGACAGTCCGGTGACGTGCAGCTCATGCATGGGTGATTTCCAGATGGCGATATCCCTGGTGGATTTCGACAGTATAATGTCAGATATACAGGATGCGAGGACGGCTCATGTCGGTGTTTTACCGTAGTTTGTGGATGGTCGCCCTGATCGGGCTGATGGCTTGCTCCCCGGGTGGCGAAGATGTGGCCGCGCCGGAGCCGCTGGCCCAGCCGGAACCGCGGGACGTGCGCCCGACCTGGCGCGAAGACCACATGGCGCTGGGCAAGGAAACCTACCAGTTGGCCTGCGCTTCCTGCCATGAAAGCGGGGACCTGGGCGCGCCGATTACCGGCAACCGCGATCAGTGGGAAGAGCGCTCCAACATGTGGCAGGCCGTCCTGTTCAAACACGCCAAGTCAGGTTACCTGGACATGCCTGGCAAGGGCGGCCAGCCCAACCTGTCCGACGAAGCAGTAGAAGCGGCGACCGAATACATGCTCGGCCTGACCTTTCCCGACCGGCCTGCGGATTGAAGCCGTAGGACCGAATTCATTCGGGAAAATAGCACCACATCGTAGGGAGGGGCCGGGCACCTCGGGTCAGGACACGCTCAAGACGTCCCTGTGCGCTAATCGACTGTTCCCGACAGCCCGATTGTCCTGCCCCGAGGCACCCGACCCCTCCTTGTCCAGTTCATGATCCCGAATAAATTCGGTCCTGCAAGCGATTGCCGATGCGGAGCACTTCTTTCACCAGCAGGTCGAAATCCTCGAAACGGCTGCGATGGTTCGAGATGGCGACACGCAGGCAATAATTGCCGTTCAGTGTCGTGTTGGAAGGCGCCGCCACGCCGGTTTCCTGCAACTCGACCAACAGGGCCTGGTTGAGCCGGTTCAGCGCTGCAACGTCCAGCCCACCCGGGTTGAAGCGGAAGCAGACGATGTCCAGGCCGATCGCTGCGGTCAGCTCCAGCCCATCGCTTTCCTCCACCCGGCGGCCCAGGTACGCGGCCTGCTCCACGTTGCGGGCGATCATGCGTCCGAACCGCTCCAGGCCATGTTCCTTGATGGACATCCAAACCTTGAGTGCGCGGAATTGCCGGGTCAGCTGCAGTCCGTAGTCGCTGAACCACAGACTGCCCGAAGCCATGCCCCGGCCGTCCGCCTCGCGTTGCAGGTACTCCGGCACCAGGGCGAACGACTCGCGGTGGGCGGAGGCGTCCCGCACCACCACGCAGCCCGCCTCGAACGGAATGTGCATCCACTTGTGCAGGTCCAGCGCGATGGAATCGGCACGCTCCATGCCTGCCAACTGGGGGCGCACGTTGTCCGCCAGCACTGCCACGGCGCCGATCGCGCCGTCGACGTGGAACCACAATCGCTCGCGCTCGCAGAAATCCGCGATCGCGTTCATGTCGTCGATGGCGCCGGTGTTGATGGTGCCGGCCGTGGCGATCACGCAGAAAGGCAGGCGGCCGTCCTCGCGGTCGGCGGCGACCTGCTGTTCGAGCGCCGTGAGATCGATCGTGTAATCGGCCCGTACCGGTATTTTGCGCAGGCCTTCGGAGCCCAGTCCCAGGGTTTCGATGGCCTTCTGGTTGCAGCTGTGAATCTCGGTCGACGCGTAGGCGGTCAACGGCCCGGGGGCGGCGAGCACGCCCTGGCGGCGCACATCGTAGCCGCAGGCGGTGTTCCTGGCGACGGTGAGGGCGGTGAAGTTGGCCATCGAAGCACCGCTGGTGAGCAAGCCGCTGGCTTCTGCAGGAAAACCAACCATGTCGCGGATCCAGCCGAGGACCTGTTTTTCGACCAGCGGCGCCGCGTGGTTGCCGCCGCCGAGATTCGGGTTCATGGTCGCAGCCAGCAGGTCCGCCAGCGCGGCCATCACGGTGCCGCTGCCCATGTACCAGGCCCAGAAACGGGGGTGGGTCGTGTTCATGGTGTAGGGCATGATGTCGCGCAGGAACTCTTCGTAAACGGCGGGTGGATCAGCCGGCCCCGGCGGAGCCGGCGCTGTCAGCCGCTCGGCAACGTCCGCCGGAACCGGCCGCCAGGCCGGCCGTTCGCGCGTCGTTCGAAAGTAATGCAACGCATCGTCCACCACGCGGTGCCCGAGCTCACGCATGGCGTCCCAGTCTTCGGGGTCCAGGGTTTCGAACGGCTCGTGCTCTTTCATCAGGGATTCCAGGAATTGCGGATGACAGGTGATTATGGGTTTTCCACTGTCTCCTTCCAAGCATCAACTCCAGCCAAAAGGACGGATCGCGGGTTATCATGCGATTTTAGGCACAGGTTTCGCCCATGCACCTCGGCACCCCGGCCCTGCTCGACTTCTACCGCGCTCATTGCAGTGACGATGACCTCGTGCTGGCGACGATTATCGCGACCGTGGGGTCTACCTATCGCAAACCCGGCGCGATGATGCTGATCGCCCGCGACGGTACATTCGAAGGACTGATATCGGGCGGCTGCCTCGAGGGAGACTTGCTGCAGCACGCGACCGACGTGTTTGCCGGTGGGATGGCAAAGCGCGTGACCTACGACATGCATGCGGACGACGACCTGGTGTGGAGCCTCGGGCTGGGTTGCGACGGCGTGATTCACCTGTTGCTGCAGCGGCTGGAGCGGGACAGGTCATTCGGCTTCCTGGAACAACTCGAGCGCGCTCAACGGCTCCGCCAGGCCACCTTGCTGGCACTGGTGACGCAGTCGGACGGCGCCTTGCCCACCGGGGCTCACGGATGCCTCGATTCAGCCGGCGCAAGGCAAGGCGCACCCTTATTGTTGAACCTGCTGGGGGAATTGGCCGATCCCCGGCCGGACTGGCGTTTCAAAACCGTTCGATTCGGTGACGATGGGGCGGGCGAGGCGATCGTCGTCCATCTGCCGCCGCCGCCCCGCGTGCTGATCTGCGGCGCGGGGCCCGACGCAGTGCCCCTGGCCCGCCTGTTGGCGGAGCTGGGCTGGGACACCGTGGTGGTCGATCACCGGCCGGCGTTCGCCAAAGCCGAGCGGTTTCCGGCGCAGTGCACGGTGTTGCAGACGCGACCCGAACGCCTGGCCGAGGTCCTCGAG
>JAPHSB010000266.1 GCA_026193295.1 Lysobacterales bacterium | reverse complement strand
TATCCGCGCGGCGAGATGGAGGCAGAGTTGCGAGCGGCAGCCCCTATCGACCTGCGTAGGATGATGGATGCCATAAGGGACCGGCGCATTTCGAAGGACACGACCGGCTATGGCCAGGTGGCGCAACTGCGGGGCGGCGGCCGGCCGGGACTGAACCTGCTGTGGGTTGCGCCTACCGGTTCGGTGACGGCGCCGTTCATTCCGTACCGGATCGGCGTTCAGGCAATCGCGCCGCAATTCGGAAAGCACCGCTACCTGACCAAGGGCGAGGCGACACGCTTCCTGACGCGCGATTGGCAAATCCAGGAAGCCACTGAATTTGCCGGACGTCTTTTCAAGCGTCTCATGTATTACACCTGTGACCATCCCGACCGGTTCTTGCCGGAAGTCCAGGAGGCCCTGACTGCTTTCGAAGACAGCATGATCGCCGAACAGGACAACGTGCTCGCCACGGCTTCGGCATTGTTTGACTCCGGGCGTGAGGACCTGGCGCTGGCTTACCTGACCGACTACAGCCGACAGCGTGGCGCCGAAGCTTTGCAGCTGGGTCATGCACTGCTGGGCAGCATCGAGGTCCGCACGGGCCTGCTTTACGGTTTTCGCAAACCCCGCAGCGACGTCGTCAGCGAACTCGAATACGATGGCGTGAGCTGCCGGGAGTAGGCAGTCAGGGCTGCCGGGCTCCCTCCGAACCTGTGGGGCGATCCGTGCCTTGCAGCTTGTCGATGTCCTCGATGCGAATGATGCCGGGGGTCGTCAGGTCGATTTCGACGGTGTGATCGGCGGACTCTTTTTGCTCCGACTCGTCCGCTGTGTCCGTGTTGTCCTCGCTGGACTCTGCCGCGGATTGCGGATCCGCAGTAGCCTGGCTGGACTCCGCGGTAGCTGCCGGATTTGCTTGCGCGTCTGCACTTGCAGAGGCTTCGGCCTGAGCCTGAGCTGCGGGCTGCGCTGCCGGCGGCTGTGCCTTGCCTTGCAGCCCCTTGATGAAATCCAGTGCGCTTTGCTGGACACCGGCCGTGCTGACCTCTTCCGTGGAAGGGCTGCGGTTCGACTGGTAGGGCTCGTAGGTCCCGGCCGAAGAGGCGGAATCAGCAGCGTCCTGTGCGCCTTCCTGACCTCCTTCCTGCGCACCGGCCCCGCCGCTCTGCTGCCCACTGCCTTGCTCCGAGCCGCCTGCTTCAGCGCCTTCCTGCCCCCCGCCTTCCTCCCCGGTGGGGTTGCCGGGGCCGGGCACCGGGCCGAGGTAGGTCCCGAACGCCGCCGCCTCCCGCTTGTGGTACTTCTCGATCTGCTCGTCCCAGGCCTCCTGCTCCTGCTGCATCAACTCCGGGTTGGCCTGGGCGGCGTCTGTCGGTTCGTAGGGGTATTCCTTCAGCGCGTCGCTGGGTTCCCACTCGCCGTTTTCGACGATGATGTCCACCAGTTGGTCGCGGATGTTGTCGCGTGATTCCTCCGGCAGCTTGTCCAGCTTTTCCTGTTTTTGCGCATAGGTCGGCGCCGGCAGTGTGTAACCCAGGTCTCGCTGGCGGGCATCTTCCAGCTCCATGCGCCGCCGGTACGCTTCATCGCTTTCTTCCGCCTCGGTACTGTCGGTATCCGCTTCGGCCTGCGAATCCTGCGCCTGCAGCGGCGACAGTCCCGCGAGCAGCAGCCAGGCGGAGCACAACAGGCCTTTCAGAAGAGCCGAAGGCGGGAGCAGGGAAGCGAGACTCGATAGTGAGGCCATGAGCGAATTATGCAGCAAGCCGTTGAACCAGGGCTGAAGGCGCGCCATTGAAGAACCCTCGACGCTCATTGCGGCGGCACCTTGCGTACGACCCTGAAGCCCGTGAAATCGTTGCGATCGCCATTTTTCAGGTTGAACCGCGCCGGCAGGCGGATGTCCCTGGTGCCGGTGAACCAGGAACCGCCGCGGGTCATGCGCGAACTGCATATACCGCGTCCCCATGCGCTGCCGTCCGCCGGGGCATCCAGGTAAGAGAGGTTCAGGCAGTCGAGCGTCCATTCCGCCACGTTGCCGATGACGTCGTGCAGGCCAAAGGCATTGGCTTCCAGTGACCCGACCGGCAGGGTTTCGAGCGCCGCCGGATCCGTGCAGTCTGCGTGTTGCCAGCGAAAGCCGGATTCACTGCCCGCGACGTTGCCGTACTGGCAGATGCGGACCGGCGCGCCGCCCAGCCAATCGCCCTCTTCTCCGGCTCGGGCCACGTACTCCCACTGGCTCTCGCTGGGCAAAGCGTAGGCCTGACCGGTCTTTTGACTCAGCCAGGTGGTGAATTCGACCGCGTCGTTCCAGGAAACCATGATGACGGGGCGCGCATCACGGCCCCAGCCGTTGTCGCCCGGTCGCGTCGAGCAGCCACCGGCGGCAACGCAGGCGTCCCATTGGGCCAGCGTGACTTCGAACACGCCGACCGCGAACGGCTCGGAGAGCGTGACCATGCGGCGCGGTGTTTCCATCTTCAGGGCCCGGGGATTCTTCTCGTCGGAGCCCTGCCAGAACGAGCCGGCGGGCACGACGACCATCGTCGGGCACTCCGCGCAGTCACGAAAAGTCTTGCCGGGGCGCAAGGTCAGGTCATCGATTGCTTCCAGCGCGGCGGCGACGTGGCTTCCCCTGGGAAAGGCCTCGACATAGGACTGGTAGGCCGCGATGGTGCCCAGTTTGCCGGCGGCCTCGAAGGCACGGCGGTCGTTGGCCTCGTTTTGCAGGGCCTGGCGCAGCGCCCGCGCCTCTTCGCCATGCTGACCTTGCGGCCAGGCGGACAGGTAACTGTCGATGGCCGCCATGGTGCGCAGCGCACGGGCCGCTTCCCAGGCTTCCTGGTCCTGCAGATCGAGCTCGCTGCGGGCGCGTGCCGCGGCTTCCTCGGCCAAGCGGAATTCCTCGAGGCGAATCAGGGCATCGGCCTCGTGCAGCCCCCCGGGAAAGTGCTCCATGTAGACCTCAACCGCAGCGCGGTCGCCTTCGGCCAGGGCAAGATCCCACGCCTGGTGATCCAGCCGCTCGAGATGAACTCCAGCCTGGTCGCGGTGGATGGAAGCGGGAAAATCCTCCAGGAACAGGCGGTAGCCAAAAGCCGTATCGGCTTCGAGGGCGGCTTGCCAGCGCGCCGTCTCCTCCGGCGAAACCGGGGCTTCCGCCGTCTGCCCGGTATCGCTCCGCTCGCCGGCCGTTTGCCGGCCCGGACCGGCGCCCCAGCGATCGGCGGTGAACAGGTAAATAACGGCTGTGGCAAACAAAATGGCAAACGCGCCCAGCAGAATCATCGGCAACCACTCCCGGCCTTCCTGCTCGACCGCGCTGGCTGGCCCGGTGAAAGCGGGACGCCATTGGGCGATGCTCTGTGGCCGGTCGACGGGATTCAGTCTCAGCCCTTGCGCGACCGCCCGGGTCACCTGCCTGAAGCCGTGCCTGGGCAGCAGACGGTCAAGTGCCTCGAGCGGATCGGCTTCCTTTTCGCTCAGCGCGCTGCGCCGCTGGCTGGCCGCGACGGGTAACTGCCCGCTGAGGCAGCGGTAAAGCGTGGCGGCCAGGCCATAGATGTCGGTCCAGGGCCCGATGGCGCCATCGGGTTCGGATTGTTCGATGGCCGCGTACCCTTCGCTGCCCAGTTGTCGGCGGGTGGAGGCCGAGGCATGCAGCCGCTGACCGGCGGCGCCGAAATCGAGCAGGATGGGATCTCCGCTCTCGGTAATGTAAATATTGGCCGGCTTGATGTCCTGGTGGACGACGCCGTTGCGGTGGATGTAATCGAGGGCGTCGAGCAGGGGGCGGCTCAATGCCAGCGCCTCCTCTTCCGAGAGGGTTCCACCCCGGCCGAGCAGCGTGTGCAGGGCTTCACCCTTGTAATAGGGCATCAACAGGTAGGCGGTGCCGTTATCCTCGAAACAGCGAAACACCTTCACGATATTGGGATGGTCCAAACGCGCGACCGTGCGGCCTTCGGCCAGGAAATGTCCGAGCCCGGTTGCGAACAGCTCTTCGGAGGCTCGGTCCCGGGCTTGCAACAGCCCCTCCGCCGTCCGCGTCACCAGGGCCTCGGGCAGATACTCCTTCAGCGCAAAGGACGATGACAGCACCGTGTCCGTCACCAGGTAGGTGACGCCGAATGCGCCATGTCCCAGCACGCGATCGATACGCAGCGTATCGATCTGCGTGCCTGGTGCCAGGGCCAGTGTCACCGCGTTCATTCGCTCCTGCCGGCTGCGGCCTCGACCGCCACGGTGAAGCGGGCGTTGCCGAGAATCACCGTGTCACCCGGCTCGAGGTACATGATCTCGCCCTCCAGGCAGGGAATTCCGTTGATCGTGCTGCCATTGCTGGAACCGAGATCGGTCAGCGTCAGCGCAGCGCTGGTGCCGTTCAGGCGGGCATGGCGCCGGCTGACCGAGCGACTGTCTATGACCAGGTCGGCGCCGCCCCGTCCTATTTCCACGTTGATCGCGGACATGCTCACGGCTGCTTCTGCTTCGAAGTCCCGACCGTCCGCCAGTTGGCCACGCAACACCAGGCGCCCGTCCAGCGCCGGGGCAATCCAGTTCTCGCCGCCGTCCCTGGCCGCCGCCGTGGGTGCCGCCGGGCCAGCGGGGGCATCAGCGTCCACTGCGGGCAGCGAGCGAGCACTGGTGCGCCGCAGCCAGTAGACGAAGAAGCCGGCGGCCAGCATCAGGAGCGCGGCGAGCAGCCAAGGCCACGTCGCCGGTGCAGGTGGCTCGGCCGCGGGTTCCCCGGCCGCCTCCTCTTCGCCTGCTTCCTCCTCGAAGGGCGGCAGCAGGTCGATCTGCGGCTCGAATTCGTCGTCTTCCGGGGTGGTTGGTTCGTCATCAGCCGCTTCGCCAACGGTCGCGTTATTCTCGTTGGGCTCCGTTTCCGGTGCCGGCGCATCGTCCAGGATTTCCGGACCTGCCGTTGCGTCCGCGACCGGGGCCGGCAGTTCGTCAGCCAAGGTAGGGGACGCCGAGCAGGGGGTGCCGGTCAGCGGTAGTTGCAGTTCGGCCAGGACTGTCCGCAACGCGGATCCCCAGCGATACTGCGTGGCGGGCGAACTCGACAGGCTCTGCACGCCGTCGGCCAGGCTTAAGCCAGCCAGGTTGCCGCAGTCGTCCAGCAGAGGGCCGGTCACGTTCGGCAGCGGGGTCTCAGCGGCCAGGGCCGGCGCGTCGCTCTCCGGAAAGACGCTGATGGTGGTCACCGTGTTAACGGGCGCTGCGCCCTCGGCGATTTGCTCGGCGGGCGGGAATGCCCTTAAGCGGAGGCTGCTGCCATCGTCCGGAGAACCGGGCGCCAGGGGCGCGGGGTTGCGGTGCAGTCCCTCCACCCGCAGCACTTCCAGGCCCAGTTCGGGAAAGCCCCTTTCCAGCCGGGCCGGCCGGCCGTTGCGGATGAGGTCGGTGCCGCCGTCGAGGACGATGATCTCGTCACCGGGTGAGGCGAAATCCGCTGGCACCAGGACCAGGCCATCACGGGAAAGCACAACACCCGTGGTCGGCTCCACGTGCGTCGTCGAGACCAGGCGCAGCACCGGCACGACCCACTCCGGCACATCCCGGGCTTGCGCGGCGGCTGGCCCGGAAACGCCCTGCAGCAGCGACAGCAGCAGGCAAAGTAACAGTGCTCTCACGGGGAATACAGGCGGTTGATCAGGTTGTCCAGGCAGTACTGTCCGGCTTTGTTCAGCGCGTTCTCCTCCTTGCCTTGCACCACGTTCTGGATGAAGACCAGGATGGAGGCCATCACCAGGGCGAGCAGGGTGGTGGAGAATGCCACACCCAGGCGCTCGGTGACCTGGTAGAGCATGTCCGGGCTCTGTACATTGGCTCGGTCACCCGCATAGTTGAGCGCCAGCATGATGCCGATCACCGTGCCGATGAAGCCCAGCGAGGGAATCAGCCAGGTGATGTAGCGGATGATGTTGTACCTGAGGTCGATTTCGTGCAGGTAGAGCTCGAGGCTCGAATTAAGCAGGGAATTGGTCTGATCGGCCGAGTGACTGATGTTGAAGCCCAGCACGCAGCGTTCGATCAGGCGCGGGACAAAGCAGACCTGGCGGTACTTGCTGCTGCGCACCTTCTGGTAAATCGGCGTCAGGTCCTCGCCCGGCCTCAACACGGTTTCCTCGTCCTCCGGCAGGTAGTTGCGGTCGATCTGGCTCTCTTCGAGCCGACCCGCCCGCCAGCGGATCGAGAGCTCGCCGAGACCGGCGAAGAAAGCCAGCCACAGGATGTTCTGTACCGTCAGGGGCCAGGTGGAGCGGTTGATGTCCAGCATGATCGCGGCCGCCGACGGCGACAGGATGCGTGCGAGCAGTGCGATTGCGACCACCGCGGTGAGCAGGCTGACGACCAGTGTGATGGTGCGCGTCATGGATTTTCCTCGATGTCGCCGGTGAGCGGGTTACGCCGGGGGTTGGTCAGCACGACTCTTGGTTTTAGTGGTTCGCCGGGCCAATCTTCGAACACCAGGGGCTTGCCGCGGACGGAATATCCTTCCCGCAAGCGAACCCTGGCCTGGTGGGCGAATAATTCCACCAGCCGCTCGACCTTCACTTCCTGGTCGCCGCAACGGACGCGGTCCCGGGTTCCAAGGATCGCCTTGCGTACGCGGATCCAGCGCCCGTTACGGTGCAGGAACGTGCCGTTGCTCGAGTCGGCATCCATCACGGCCAGATAACCGTCCGGCGTTGCCTGCACGGTCGCGTGCACACGGGAAACGGAACCGTGGTCCAGCACGATGTCACAGTCCGCGGACCGCCCGATGGTTCGTGTATCCTGTTCGTTCACGCCGCTATGATACATTGTATTTTTGTCGTTCACGGTTGCCACGATGTTCCGCAAAAAGAAGTCTTCGCTCCCCGATAATGGCCAAGCGGTTCCGCGCAGCCGGAACCCGGCCGCAAGGGCCTCGGGCGGGGAGCGTGATCGGACCGGCAACCCGCTGGCCCGCCGTTTCCAGGTGGACAGCGAACCACCCACCATCGACCTCACTTCGCCACCGAGGTTCAAGCCGGCGCCGCATGAGGCCGAAGATCCCAAGACGGCGACACTGCAGTCGGACGCGGCACAGCTGAGCCGGTTCATCAGCCGGGAACCCGGGACGGGCAAGTTTTACGTCCACCCGGGTGCGGAGGGCCTGCCGGTGATCCTGCAGGGCGAGCCCGTGGTGGCCCCCACTGAATTGCGGCGAGGCGACATCATCGCCTTCGGAGACGCAGAGTTTCATTTCCGTTCCGCCCCGTAGGACTGAATTAATTCGGGATTCATACGGTTGCCCAAAAAATCATCCCGAATAAATTCGGCCCTGCGGCCTCAGTCCGCCAGCGCCAGGAACCCGCCCGAGTTGGCGCGCGCCAGTGATTCCATGAACTCCACCGTGCCGCGATACTTGAAGTAATCGCCAACCGTGACGGCGTGGATTTCCTTGCCCTTGGTGTTCGAAACCGTGATCTTCCGTACCAGGCGGCTCGGTGACAGGTTCTCGTTGAATGCCGGGTTGGGCAGACCGTCGCTGATCAGGACGATGGCGTCGGCAGGGCTCTCGAAAGCCTCCTCGAAGGCTTTTACCAGCGACGCTGAGCCCTCGAAACGCGGCGACAGGCCGTCCAGGAAATCCCTGGCTTCGGCTCGGTTGCGCGGGTTCATGTTCGCCAGGCTGCCGTCCGCGGGCCAGCGCCAGTACCTCGGCCCGGAGTCCCGCTGCTGGAAGCCGAGTATGGCGAACTGGTAGCCCGATTGCAGCGAGTCCATCCCGCGCTCCACGGT
>JAPHSB010000130.1 GCA_026193295.1 Lysobacterales bacterium | reverse complement strand
TCGAACGACACGATACAGTCGAAACTGTCGGCCCCGAACGGCAGGGCGAGGCAGTCGGCGGCCTGGAAGTCGAGATTGGGCGCCTGGTACCGGCCGCGCGCGTGCGCGATCGACTGCTCAGACCGGTCGACGCCGGTCACGGACACAGCGGAGGCCGCCAGCAGCGCGGAGCCATAACCCTCGCCGCAAGCCGCGTCGAGCACCCTTTTTCCCGCCACCAGGTCGCGCGCAAACGCGTAGCGGTGGAAGTGCTCATAGCGGATTTCGCGGACACACTCAGGAGTGAAGCGCTCTCCGGTGAATTCCAGCTCGTCGTTCAAAGAAATCTCCGCTGCGACATTGGGCCAGAGCTGATTTTAACCCAAGCGCACGCCCGCCCGGTCCAGCGCGTCGAGAATCTCCCGGCGCCGCACCGCCAGGGGGTCTTCGGCGATGAAGGCCTGCACCCGCTCGAGGTAGTCAGGGTGACGCGACAGCAGCCGCTCCATGCTACCGGCATCCGGCTCGAGCCCCAAGGGCCCGAACGAGCGACCGCCGATATGGGCCACGTAGACATCGTCGCACAGCACGTTGCGCAGGCCGGCCTCACGTGCGCGCATCGAGAAGTCGTTTTCCTCGCCGTAGCCACGGCCGAACAGCGCTTCGTCGAACAGGCCGATGCGGTCGATGGCGCGCCGTGCGATCGCCATGCAGAATCCCACCGCTGTCGGCAGCTCCGGGTAGCCTGGGGAACCGGCCCGGGATATCGCCTGGGCCACGGCGTCGCGATCCGGCGGCAGGGGGTTGGCCTTGCAGAACTCAGGGATCGAGGCGATTTCGCCATTGTTGGTCCAGGGGGTGGCCGTGGCGATGGCCGCATCGGCAGCCAGGCAGCGCGCCAGGCCCTCCAGCCAACCGGGCGTGACCTCGGTATCGGAATTGAGCAGCACGACGTCCCCATCGGTCAGTTGCATGCCGCGGTTGGCCGTCTCCACGAAGCCGCGGTTCCGGTCGTTGACCAGGAAGCGCCATTGGGGATTCACGAGGCGCCGCCAACGGCGCAGCAGCTGGCCGACTCCCGGCTCACGGGAGGCGTCGTCTATGACGAGAATTTCAGCGTCTTCCGGAACGGTGGCGAGCACCGTGTGCAGGCAGCGCTCCAGCTCCGCTGCCGCGTTGTAGGCCGGGATGACGACCGCCGGCAGGTGTGAGCGAGGGCTGTTCACGGACGGACCCGGGATCACGACGTCTGGCTCACTCCGGATGTCCCTGCCCCGTCAGCCAGCGGTGCGCCAGCCGGACCATGCCCAGCTCGCGGCTCTCGCCGCACACGGTGAAGCGGATCTCGGCCGTGTCGCACAGGCGCAGCCCCGCGGAATCCATCGCGTGACCACGAATGGAATAACTGCCGGGCAGCAGCGGCAGATGCTCGAACCGGATGCGGTAACGGAAATGCCGCTCATCGACCCGGTCCGGCGCCTTGCCGTCGAAATCGGAGCCCACGCCGTACACCGGGGTGCCATCCGCCCGCATCAATCCGAACAGCGCGACCGGTGGCCGACCATCGGGAGAGTAAAGCACCAGCTCCGCCTCGAGATCGCTGCCCGCGGCGATCGAAACGTCTTCGCCCGCCGCATGGGCGGGCAGGCTGAATCCGGCCACCCGGTAAAGCCCGCCGGCGCCTTGCTGTTCCCGCCGGAAACGGCTTTCCGACGCATTCTTTTCCTCGTGCCAGGCCAGGTAGGCCTGGGTGACCGGGAAGACGTCGCCAAACTCCCGCGCCCGGCCTTGCTCCAGCCACAGGGCCCGCTGGCAGAGCTTCTGCACCTGGTACATGCTGTGCGACACCATCAGCAGCGTGTTGCCGCGCCCCAGGAACGATTCGATCCACCGGATACACTTCTTCTGAAACGATTCGTCGCCGACGGCCAGCACTTCGTCGGTGATCAACAGCTCCGGATCGGAGGCCGACACCACAGCGAAGCCGAGCCGCACCACCATGCCCGAGGAATAGTGCTTGACTGGTTCGTAGACGTAATCACCGATGTCCGCGAAGGCCAGGATGTCGTCCAGCTTGCGCTCCAGTTCCCGGGAACTCATGCCGAGCAGGGCCGCTTTCATCCGGACGTTGTCGATGCCGGAGAATTCAGGTTGGAAGCCGGCGCCGAGCTCCAGCAGTGCGGCAACACGCGCGTTGACCTCTACGCTGCCGCGGCTGGGACTGATCACCCCGGTCAGAACCTTCAACAGGGTCGACTTACCGGCGCCGTTCTCGCCGATGATGCCCAGCGACTGGCCCGGCAGGACTTCGAGGCTGATATCGTGCAGGACTTCGGCGCCCTCGCGCGATTGGCGCCCTGCCAGCAGCGCCGCGAAGGCGCGAAGCCGCTCGCCCGGGCGATGCACGCGCGGATAGTACTTCGAGACACCCTGGACCCGGACCAGCGGCTGCATCAGAGGAAATCCTCGAAATGCGGGCTGAAGCGTCGAAAGAACCGCAGCGCCAGCCAGAACAGCAGCACCGTCGCCGCGGGCACAACAAGATCCGTCGGAGCCAGGCTGAAGTCACCGAACAGCAGGAAGGCACGCAGGCGGTCGACGTACCAGGCCATCGGGTTGAATTGCATGACCACGGCCAGTTGCGGCGGCAACAGGCTGGCGCCGTACAGGATGGGCGTGGTGAAGAACCAGAACGTCATCAGCGGCGGCAGGATCTGGGCCACGTCCCGGATAAAAACCTGCAGTGCGCTGACCAGCAACGCCAGGCCGCCGGCAAACAGGCACAGCAGCGCGAGGAGCGGCAGGGCCGGCAACAGGCCGAGCCAATGAATCGGCGTGCCCAGCAATTGCAGCACCAGCAGCACGGCCAGGTAGCCGGCCAGGTGCATCAGGAAGGTGGCGGCCACCGTCGACAGCGGCAACAACTCGCTCGGAAAGGCCACCTTGCCAAGCAGGGCCGCGTTGGACGTGACGCTGGCCGAGGAGCGCAGCACCGCTTCCGAGAAAGCCGTCCAGGGCCAGAAGGCTACGGCCAGGAACGGCACAAAACCGATCTCTCCGGCATCGGGTATCCTGGCCTTGAAAACCGTTGTGAACACAAAGGCGTAAACCGCCAGCAGCAGCAGCGGCTGCAGCAGCAGCCAGGCAAACCCGGTCAGGTTCTCGAGGTAGTCCGTGCGGATGGCCCTGGAGACCAGTTGCCGGAACACGTTATTGCCTAAAGGCTTCACCTCACTGGCCGGGCTCCCGGGTCACGGCTTTACTGGCTTCCGCCGGGGGCCAGCTCCAGGTTCTCGCCAAAGTGCCGCCTGGCCATGATCTCAACCGCGCCTTCCGGCACGACAATGGGGTCGGACAGGACCCGGCGGTAGTAGCTCTCGCGGTAGCTGTCGAGGTGCCGCTGCCGGGCCTCGGCCATGGCCTCCTCCTTCACTGCGCTGAACTCCTGCAACTCGTTGCCCGACCGGCCGTTCAAACGGATGATGTGGAAGCCGTAGTCAGTCTGCACCGGATCGCTGATCTCACCCGGCTCCTGCAGCGCAAAGGCCGCCTTTTCGAAGGGCGCCACCATCATGCCGGGGCGCATTTCGCGATAGCGGCCGTCGTTATTGATCTTGGCGGGATCGTCCGAGTACTCCGTCACCAGCTCGTCGAACTTGGCCGGATCCGCCTGCAGTCGGCTCTCCAG
>JAPHSB010000391.1 GCA_026193295.1 Lysobacterales bacterium | reverse complement strand
ATGATCATGTCGTCCACTTATGATTTTGCCGAGCCCGGGTTCATCATGATCGATCGCATCAATGAAATGAACAACAACTGGTTTTGCGAAAACATCCGCGCCACCAATCCATGCGGAGAGCAACCGCTACCACCCTACGGGGCCTGCCTGCTGGGTTCGGTCAACCTGACCCGCTTCGTCGAGGAGCCGTTCACCACCGATGCACGGTTCAACTGGGCGGAATACCGCGAGGTAGTGCGCGTGTTCACACGCATGCTCGACAACGTCGTCGAGATCAACGGGCTGCCGCTGGCCAAGCAGCGCGACGAGATCGCGCGCAAGCGGCGTCACGGCATGGGTTTTCTCGGTCTGGGGTCGACGCTAACGATGTTGCGTATGAAATACGGTGATCCGGAATCATTGGAATTCACCGGGCGGGTCGCCCGTGAAATGGCGCTGGCGGGCTGGGAAGAAGGCCTGGAACTGGCCCGCGAGAAAGGCCCCGCTCCGATCATGGTGGAAGAGTTTACCGTCACCGGTGACATGCTGCGGCGCCGCCCGGAAATGCAGGCCGATGGTTACTCGGTAGGCGACCGGGTCAAGGGCAAGGTTCTGTTGGCCCGCTATAGCCGCTACATGCAACAGCTGGCAGAGCAGGCGCCGGAGTTGGCCAAGGCGCTGGCCGAAGAGGGCTCGCGCTTCACACACCACACCTCGATTGCGCCGACCGGAACGATTTCGCTGTCGCTGGCCAACAATGCGTCCAATGGGATCGAACCCAGTTTCGCCCACCACTACAGCCGCAACGTAATCCGCGAAGGCCGCAAATCAAAGGAAAAAGTGGAAGTGTTCAGTTACGAGTTGCTGGCCTACCGGAGTCTGGTGAATGCGAACGCCATGCCTTATGCCCAGGATGAAGCCGCCGCGTTGCCGGACTATTTCATCACGGCCGAGGACATCTCACCGACCGAGCACGTGGACATCCAGGCCGCGGCGCAGAAATGGATCGATTCATCCATTTCCAAGACCGCCAATGTGCCGACCGATTTTCCCTATGACCGGTTCAAGGACATTTACACCTATGCCTACCACAAGGGGCTGAAAGGCTGCACCACCTTCCGCTTCAACCCGGAGGCTTTTCAGGGTGTGTTGGTCAAGGACAAGGACTTGGCGGGTACGACCTATCGCTTTGTGCTCGAAGACGGCGAGGTCGTCGAAGTGGCAGGCAATGAAGAGATCGAATATGACGGCGAAACCCATACCGCGGCCAACCTGTTCGATGCGCTGAAAGAGGGTTACTACGGTAAATTTTGAACAAACGTCAGCCTCTCTGTTGCAGAAGATCTTGCGCTGACGGGTGAGCCGGAGAGGACCGGGATAGCGGCAATGGAAATGGAAGCAACCGCGGTTGCTTCCGGGACAAGGAAGTAAAGTGTACGAAGGTACACGGAGGTCAAAAATAATAATGGCCAGGGATAAAGTGGCGGCGAGGGATGGTTTGGGAACCGCCAGACCCATGGAGGTGTAACGTACAGGGACGTACACCTCTTTTTTGGCTCATGGAAAGGCACTTTGGAACAGCTAAGCACGTATACAGGGTATAGAACATGAACATCAAACTGCAGAAGAAAATCGTCGGTTACGAAGTCGTCAAGCCGGAAGAAGAAGCTGCCGCCAGGGAAGCCGCCCAGGTCGAGATCGAAGGGCGCCAGTCAGCCAAGATCATTCGCATGACCGAGCGCGTCGCCCGGCCGGAAGGAATGGAGTCACTGGAGGGATCGACCTACAAGATCAAGACGCCACTGGATGATCACGCGATGTACGTGACCATCAATGACATCGTGCTGAACGCCGGTACCGAGCACGAGCAGCGCCGGCCGTTCGAGATTTTCATCAACTCCAAGAACATGGATCACTTCCAGTGGATCGTGGCGCTGACCCGCCTGATGTCCGCGGTATTCCGCAAGGGTGGTGACGTTACGTTTCTGGCCGAGGAGCTGCAGGCCGTATTTGACCCGCGGGGCGGTTACTTCAAACCCGGCGGTAAGTTCATGCCGTCCATCATTGCCGAAATCGGTGCCGTGATCGAGCACCACCTGCAGAAGATCGGCCTGATGGAAAAAGAAGAACTGTCCGAACAGCAGCAACTCATCCTGGATCAGAAGCGGGCGGAGGCGGAAGCCTCAGTGCAGAAAAGAACGGCTGAAGAAAGCGCCGACGCGACCTACCCGGCGTCCGCCACGCTTTGCAACAAATGTCACACGAAGGCAGTCGTGATTATGGACAACTGTGCGACCTGTCTCTCGTGCGGCTACTCCAAGTGCGGATAATCCCGAGACGGATTTGTTGCACCTACTCTGGATCGTACCGCTCCTACTGCTGATCTTTTTTCTGTCGTCGCCCCGGTTCCGGGGCGATATCGCCGAAACCCGGGTACGCCGAATCCTCGCCACCGGGCTTGAGCGCAATCTGTTCACGGTCTTTCACGATGTGGTGCTGCCCAGCGGCGGCGGCACCACCCGAATCGATCACGTGGTCGTGTCGAAGTTCGGGATTTTTGTCATCGAGAGTCTTTACGTGAGGGGCTGGATTTCCGGAACCGAAGTGCAGGACCGCTGGCAGCAGAACTCGTTGGGGCACAAGGCTCGATTCGATAATCCGCTACACCGCAATCGGCTGCAGGTGGAAGCGCTGCAGCGGCTGCTGGACTACCCGGCCGCCGTATTTCATCCCGTGGTGGTTCTGGTCGGGCTCAGAGGGTTCAGGAAGCAGCCTCCGGAAAGGGTGGTGACGGCCGAGTCACTGCTCGCGTGGTTGCGCCGGAAGACGCAGCAAAAACTGAGTCCCGAGCAGGCTGACCGGGCCGCGCGGAAGATCCATGAGGCATGCCTCGAGCGGCCTGCAGCGCTGCTGCGACCCTTGACCCTGCTGCGGCTGCTGTTGCTGCTGTTGCTGCTGGCCGGTGGTTACTTTGCATTTCGTGCCGACATCGCGCGGCTCGCCGGAAAGATGCAGCAGCGGGCGGAGCAAAGCGAAGCGCCGGAGCTGTTCCATCCCGACGGGCGACGTAAATCCGAGCGGGAGGTTTGGGAAGACTCGCTGGTCTGCGCTTTCTCCGCGGACTCCGGCCGCTGCGCCTGTTACGAGCCCGGTGGGGCTCGTGTGGAAATCGACTCTGCAACCTGCCAGTCCCTTGCGGAAAGGGGGTCGGTGCTAAAGCGGTGATGGCGATTGCGCGCGCGTAGCCTCTCATCGCTGACTTTCCCGCCGTCCCGGCTGCCAGGCACGGGCAGGCAATCAGTGCAGCCGCGGTCGACCGACGCCATGAATCACCGATTTTTGCTATTCTCACTTAATTCAACAGCCTCTCGAGCGGTTTGCCGCGGAGGTCACACTGCAGCAAAAAGTGGTCTTTTGCACCGGCCGGGAAAGTGGCATGTACGCGGCGAATGAACTCATTCTCAAGAAGCGGGACGGCGCGGCGCTCAGCCGCGAAGAAATCGCTGCCTTCGTGGCCGGCATCTGCGACCACTCGGTCACCGATGCCCAACTGGCCGCGTTCGCCATGGCCACCTGGTTTCGCGGCATGGACCCGGGTGAACAGATGGCCCTCACCCTGGCCATGCGCGACAGCGGAACGGTCCTGGAGTGGTCGGACGTGGATGGCCCGGTCCTGGACAAGCATTCCACGGGTGGCGTCGGTGACATGGTCAGCCTGCTCCTCGCCCCGGTGGTCGCTGCCTGCGGAGGCTACGTGCCGATGATCTCGGGCCGTGGTCTCGGCCACACCGGCGGCACGCTGGACAAGCTTGAAAGCATTCCCGGGTTCGAGACGGCGCCCGGCATTCCCAGGTTTCAGACGTTGGTCAAGCGAATTGGGCTCGCGATCGTCGGGCAGTCGT
>JAPHSB010000242.1 GCA_026193295.1 Lysobacterales bacterium | reverse complement strand
CCGAATTCAATCGAGTACTGGGGTCCGAACGCCATGGTGTTCTACCGCAACATCCAGGCGCGCTGGACTCCGTGGTCGGATGGCGATTCGCGGTTTGCGATGTCACTCGAACGCCCGGGCGCCAGCGGTGACGGCGGCAAATTTGCCGACCGCGTCGAGCTGGAAGGTATAGCGGGTGACTTCGAGCTGCCCGACCTGTCCGGTCAT
Organism: Lysobacterales bacterium; assembly: GCA_026193295.1. Classification (GTDB taxonomy): domain Bacteria; phylum Pseudomonadota; class Gammaproteobacteria; order Xanthomonadales; family SZUA-36; genus CALKKN01. The sequence goes on along the minus strand of JAPHSB010000242.1, from coordinate 18,985 downwards.
TTCCGCTGGGCGCAGGACTGGGGCCATGTGCAGGTCGCCGGCATGCTGCGCAAGATCAAGTGGAACGACCTCAACGACAACCAGTTCGACCTCAGTGGCGACAAGATCGGCTGGGGCGTCAACCTCAGCGGCAACTACCGGATCGGGCCGCACGTTCTGCGCGGCTCGGTGGTCTATGGCGAGGGCATCCAGAACTACATGAACGACGCCACGATCGATATCGGCGTGGTCGAGAATTTCGACGACCCGGTCCGGCCCATCTATGGCGACACCATTCCGATGCTCGGCGTGGTCGCCTTCCTGGACCTGAACTGGAGCGACGAGTGGACCAGCACCATCGGCTACTCCATCCTGGACATGGACCTGACCGACGGCCAGTCCCCCAGTTCATTCGAAAAGGGTCAGTACGCACTGACCAACATCCTGTACCATCCCACTCCCAACGTGTTTTACGGCGTTGAACTGCAGTGGGCCCAGCGCGACAACTTCAGCGACGGTTTCAGTTCGGACGACGTGCGCCTGCAGTTCTCCGCGAAATACAACTTCGGTCAATCCTTTGGAGGTAACTGAGATGATCCGCTTCAAGTCATTCAAACGCGGGCTCGTGCTGTCCGCCACGCTGCTGTGCTTCGGACTGTTGGCCACTGCCACGCAGGCGCAAACGCCGGCCGAGTTCCAGGCTGTCGTGGACAAGGCGCACGCCAAGTACCTGCCTTTGCAGGAAGGCGCCAACGCCGACTACATTCCGATCCTGACCGAGACGCCCAGTGACCTGTTCGGCGTGGTCATCGTCACGCGTGAAGGCAAGGTCTACAGTGCGGGCGACGTCGACTACGTGTTCTCCATCCAGTCCGTGTCCAAGCCCTTCACCGCTGCACTGGTGATGACTCAGCAGGGGACAGAGGCCGTCAGGGACAAGATCGGCGTCGAGCCCACAGGCATGGCATTCAACTCCAAGATGGCGCTGGAACTCTACGACGCGCGTTCGGTCAACCCATTGGTCAATGCCGGCGCCATCGCCGCCGTCAGCCTGGTGCAGGCCAAGTCTGAAGAGGAGCGCTGGAACCTGGTCATGCAGAACATCAGCGACTTCGCCGGCCGGCCTCTGACCGTGCTGGAGAAAGTGTACGATTCGGAGTACACCACGGCCTTTGGCAACCGCGCGATCGCCAACAACCTGTACAACTATGGTCGCCTCTACAGCGACCCGGAGGAAGCGCTGCGGGTCTATACGCGGCAGTGCTCCATTGGCGTCAACGCCAAGGACCTCGCCGTGATGGGTGCGACCCTGGCCAACCTGGGCCTCAACCCGCTGACCAACAAGCGCGTCATGCCGGCGAAAGACGTGCCGGAACTGCTGGCCATCATGGCCACGGCCGGTTTCTATGACGAATCGGGCGACTGGATGTACGACGCCGGCCTGCCGGCCAAGACCGGCGTGGGTGGCGGCATCGTCGCCGTGGTGCCGCAACGCTTCGCCATCGCCACCTTCTCCGCGCGCCTGAACGAAGCGGGCAACAGCATTCGTGGTTTGCGCGCCATTCGCGACATCGCCGGTGAACTCGGCGTTGGGGTGTACGGCCCGAATCCGGAGTAGTTCGGGTTCAATTCTGTTGGGCTTTGGCGGCCGGGCCGGCGTACAGCAGTGCGCCGGCCACCGGGGCGCAGATGAACGCGTTCAAAAACGGCTTCAGCGCCTGCCTGGAAGGCAAGCAGCACAACGCCAGGTTCTGAGGGCGGGTGGCCCGGGCGCCCGCAGGACCGAATTTATTCGGGAAAACGCTGAGAAGGTCAGGGTGGTGCCGGGTACCCCGGTTCAAGACCGTAATTTGCCGGGAGCAAATTATCGAGCGCCCAGGGACGGCTCGAGCGTGTCTTGAACCGGGGTATCCGGCATCGCCCCTTCGACAGGAAACAGATCCCGAAAGAATTCGGTCCTACAGGTTCGTCAGCACGGCGGCGTAGATTTCTATGGCGTCCCACAGGTTCTGCAGGCGCAGGTTCTCGTCCTTGCCGTGCTGGTTGTTGTCGTGGTTGGCGACCGGCAGGATCACCACCGGCGCGCCGGTTTCCTGCTCGATCACGTAAATCGGCAGGCTGCCGCCCATGGTGGGCATGCGGATCAGCTCGTCGTCACGCAACTGGTTGACGATGTCGGCCACGGCCCGGGCGATGGGGAGATCCATCGGCGCCCGGTAGGCCGGGTAGCCGCCTTCTTCCCAGTCCACGCGCGCGATGTGATCGTGCGTGGCCCGCTGCTCGGCAGTGGGCTCTTCGTGCACCACCAGGTAGCCTTGTTGCGCCAGATGCCGCTCCACCGCTTCGCGCACGTGGTCCAGCGTCTGCGCCGGGACCAGGCGCAGGCCGATCGAGGCGGTGGCCGCGGTCTGGATGCTGTTGCTGGCCTGGGCGCCGACGGAGCCGGAACGGATGCCGCGCAAGTTGATGGCCGGCCGCATAACCGTCAGTTCCAGGCGTTCAGCCGTTTCCGGGCGACCGATGCCCAATTCCCGGATCATATCCTCGTCAACCCGCGGCGCCGCTTCGATGGCGGCCATTTCCGTCAGCGAGGGTGGAACCACCTGTTCGCTGTAGCCGTCGATCAGGATCTCGCCCCTTGGGCTGCGCATCGTGCCAATCAGCTCTGCCAGCCGCACGATCGGGTTGGGCGCCCAGTTGCCGTAGTGGCCGCTGTGCAGCGGCCGGTTGGCGCCGAATACGGTCAGGTCGAAGCCATAAGCGCCGCGTACGCCGTACACCAGCTGCCAGCGCCGACTCTGGTGCACGGGCCCGTCGCAGAACAGCCACAGGTCGGCTTCCAGCAATGCCCGGTTTTCGGACAGCAAGGTCTGCAGATGCGGTGAGCCCGCCTCTTCCTCGCCGTCCAGGAACAGCTTCAGGTTGACGCCGGGCGCCATGCCGGCAGCCGCCAGCGCGTCCAGCGCCGCGGTCAGCGCGATAATCGGCGCCTTGTCGTCCCCGGCCGAGCGCGCGAAGATGCGCCACTCGGGATCGAAGGGCGCCTGCATCGGCACGAGCCGCCCGCCGCTCTCGACCGTTCCGTCCCGCAGCACCGGTGTCCAGGGGTCCGAGGCCCAGTCCCCGGCGGCAACCGGCTGGCCGTCGTAGTGGGCGTAGATCAACAGGGTCTTTTTCGCGCCGGTCGCCCGGCGTTCGGCGAAGATGGCCGGGGGACTCCCGGCTGTTTCCAGGGACCTGACTTCGAAGCCACGCGGCTGCAGCAGGGCCGTGATGGCGTCAACGTTGCGCCGAATGTTCGGCGTGTCGCTGGCCACGTTGGGCAGGCTCAGCAGCTTGGCGAAGTCATCGACAATCTGCTGTTCGTGGGCCTGGCGCCAGGCGCGCACCTGTTCGGCGGTGTCCACCGGATCGGCGAAGCACTGCGGCGCCAGGGTCAAAGCCAAAGTCAATGCCGGGAGGAACGCGAGGGGCGGGGGGTGAAACCGCGCAGCGGAGCATTTCTTCATGGTTTGCCGTACTCGGTGGGGCGTTATGGCCAACCATAGGCCGCGCCCGGGAGTTCTGCAACCGAACGCAGCATTTATCAATGCTGTCAAAAGATTTCGACGAAAGCTTGATGCGTTGGGGATTCAAAACAGTTATCCTTGCGCCCTATCGCGGGGTACCGGCCGGGTACCGGGCGGAACCGAATCGGGACAGCTTCGATGAAGCGCACAGACACTTCTAATCCGGATTATTTCCACAAGGTCGTGGATTGCCAGTGGGGCTGCCCGGCGCACACCGATGTTCCCGAATACATCCGCCTGATCGCCCAGGGCCGCTTCGATGACGCCTACATGGTCAACCGGGAGAGCAACGTGTTTCCCGGCATCCTCGGGCGCGTTTGCGACCGCCCCTGCGAGCCGGCCTGTCGGCGTGGCCGCATGGACGAGAAACCGGTGGCCATCTGCCGCCTCAAGCGCGTGGCGGCCGATCACCGCGGCGACATCACGGATCGCCTGCCGATTGCGCCCGACCGGAAAAACGGCAAGCGAGTTGCCCTGATCGGCGCCGGCCCCGCTTCGCTGACGGTGTGCAACGACCTGATGCCACTGGGTTACGAGTGTACTGTTTTCGAGGCACAGGCCGTGGCCGGTGGCCTGATGCGCTACAACATCCCTTCTTTCCGGCTTCCTCCCAAGGTTCTCGACGAAGAAATTGGCTACATTCTCGACATGGGTGTCGACATTCGCTTCAACCATCGGGTCGCAAGCATGAGAGACCTGCTGGAACAGGGCTTCGATGCCATCTTCGTCGGCAGCGGCGCGCCCCGCGGCAAGGAGCTCAAGCTTCCCGGCCGCTACGATGCTGAGAACATCCATATCGGTATCGACTGGCTGGAGTCTGTCGCCTTCGGGCACGTCGATGCCATTGGCGAACGCGTGCTGGTGATCGGTGTCGGCAATACCGCGATGGACTGTTGCAGAACCTCGCTGCGTCTCGGAGCGAAGAGCGTCAAGGTCATGGCGCGTAAACCGCGGGAGTTTTTCAAGGCATCCGCCTGGGAACTCGAAGACGCCGAGGAAGAAAGGGTAGAGATCGTCGTCAACCATTCGCCCAGGGCATTCGTGGTTGAGAACGGCAAGCTCAAAGGCATGATGTTCGACCTGATGGAGTACGTGGTCGAGAACGGCCGCATCCTCGACCAGGAAGTTACCGGCGAAGAATTCATCGCCTGTGATGACGTGGTGCTGGCCATCGGCCAGGAAAATGCCTTCCCCTGGATCGAGCGCGACATCGGCATCGAGTTCGGCCCCTGGGAGGAGCCCGTGGTGGACAAGGCAACCTACGAGTCGACCCGCTCGGGCGTGTTTTTTGGCGGCGATGCCGCCTTCGGCCCGCTCAACATCATCTGGGCGGTCGAACATGGCCACCAGGCGGCGATCTCCATCGATTTGCACTGCCGGGGCGAATCCCTGAGGGACCGCCTGCCCGTCCAGTTGCAGATGGACAGCCGCAAGATGGGCATGCACGAGTGGAGCTATTCCAACAGTTTCGATCCCATCGCCCGGCGCAAGATGATGCACGTCGCGCTGGAGAAACGGTTCGAGAATCTGCATACCGAGGTTGAGCTGGGATTCGATGCCGAGCAGACCGCGCAGGAAGTCGAACGCTGTCTGAACTGCGATATCCAGACCGTCTTCACGGATTCCCTGTGCATCGAGTGCGACGCCTGCCTCGACATCTGCCCGGTGCAGTGCCTGACGATAACGGCCAACGGCAGCCGGGACAATATGGTCGCGCGCCTCAAGGCGCCCGTGCTGGAGCCGGACCAGCCGTTTTTCGTCTCGGGCGAGCTGAAGCAAACCGCCCGCGTGATGGTCAAGGACGAAAACTTCTGCATCCATTGCGGTCTGTGCGCCGAGCGCTGCCCGACCGCCGCCTGGGATATGCAGAAGTCCCTGTTGAGCTTCCCACAGGCTGCCGGCTACGGCGGCGCCAGCACCTCGAGTGAACCCCCATGCCAGCAACGCAAAGCCGGGTAAACGACTTTGTCCTGAAAATCGCGACGGTCAACGGCACGGGCTCGGCCAGTGCCAATGGGCTGTTGCTGAAGGCGCTGTTCCGCATGGGCGTTCCGGTCACCGGCAAGAACCTGTTTCCGTCCAATATCCAGGGCCTGCCGACCTGGTATGAAATAAGAGCGAACAAGGATGGCTACATGTCGCGCACAGGGCGCGTCGATGTCATGGTGGCCATGAATGCCCAGACCTACGAAAAGGACATGAACGAGGTCAGTCCGGGTGGCTTCCTGGTCTACGACTCCACGTGGCCGCGCCGGGATGTCCTCGCAAGGGATGACATCACGGTTCTGGGCGTGCCGCTGGCCAAGCTCTGCAATGAGAACTTCGACGTCGCGCGCTTGCGCATCCTGATGAAAAACGTGGCATACGTTGGCGTGCTGGCCGCGTTGCTGAACCTCGATGTAGACGTCATCCGAAAGCTTCTGCAGGAGTCTTTCGCGCACAAACCGCAGCTGGTGGACAGCAACCTGAAAGCCATCATGCTGGGCTACGACTACGCGAAGCAGCATTTCACCTGCCCGTTGCCCGTGCACGCCGAGACGATGGGCGACAACAGCAACAACATCCTCATCACGGGTAACGAGGCGGCCGGCCTGGGTTTTGTTTTTGCGGGCGCCACGGTGGGGGCCTGGTACCCGATCACGCCGTCGACCTCGCTGATGGACGCCTTCAGTGGTTACTGCGAGCAGTTCCGCGTGGATCCGGAGACCGGCGACAAACGGTTCTGCATCATTCAGGCGGAGGACGAACTGGCGGCTGCCGGCATCATATTGGGCGCCAACTGGGCGGGTGCGCGGGCCTTCACACCCACGTCGGGGCCAGGCATATCGCTGATGAGCGAGTTTATCGGTTTCGCCTACTACGCCGAGATTCCATCGGTCTTCATAGACGTTCAGCGCGTTGGCCCATCCACCGGTATGCCCACCCGTACGCAACAATGCGACGTCATGATGTGCGCCTTCGCCTCGCACGGCGATACGAGGCATCCGTTGCTGTTCCCGGCCAACCCCAAGGAGTGTTTCGAGATGGCGATCACCGCTTTCGATCTTGCGGATCGCCTTCAGACCCCGGTGTTCATTCTTTCAGACCTCGACATCGGCATGAACGACTGGATGGTGCCGGAGTTGACCTGGGACGAGAATTACCGGCCCGACCGTGGCAAGGTTTTGGGGCCGGATGATCTGGCCAAGATGGACCGTTTTATCCGCTACCTGGACAGCGACGGGGATGGCATCACGTACCGGACCCTGCCGGGCGAAGACCCCAAGGGCGCCTACTTCACGCGCGGCTCCGGCCACAATCGTTATGGCGCCTACACCGAGGATTCCGACGCTTACCAGGATGTGCTGGATCGCCTTTTGGTCAAGTGGCAGACGGCCAAGTCCCTGGTCCCGGACGCGGTGTTGTCCAGGGCCATGCAGCCGACAAAATTGGGAATCGTGGCCTACGGCAGTTCCGACGGCGCCGTGATCGAGGCGCGTGACCGCCTGGCGGAACGGGGCATCCACGCGGATTACCTGCGCATCAGGGCGCTCCCGTTCACCCACGAAGTCGAGGATTTTCTTCACGCCCACGACACGATTTTCGTGGTGGAACAGAATCGCGACGCACAGATGCGATCCTTGCTGACACTGGAGTCGGCCGACACCGCCAACCGCCTCGTGCCCATCCTGCACTACAACGGCATGCCCATTCCCAGTGAATGCATCGTCAGTGGTATCAGCGCGTACCAGGAGGCAGCAGCATGACTTTCATTCCGAAGCCGCAGATCGACCTGCCCGGCCAACATGAAAACGATCTCGGCTTGTCGCTGCGCGACTACGAGGGCAGTTTGTCGACACTGTGCGCCGGTTGCGGCCACGACTCGATCACAGCGGCGCTGGTGCAGGCCCTGTGGGAAATGTCCATCCGGCCCGAAATGCTGATCAAGATGTCCGGAATCGGCTGCTCGTCCAAAACCCCGGCCTATTTCGTGCACGGGGCGCATGGCTTCAACTCCGTGCACGGCCGCATGCCCTCGGTAGCGACCGGCGCATCGGCTGCCAACCGCGACCTGATCTGTATCGGCATTTCCGGTGACGGGGATTCGCTGTCGATCGGTTTCGGCCAGTTCGGTCACGTGATCCGCCGCAACGTCAACATGCTCTACCTGATCGAAAACAACGGTGTGTACGGTCTCACCAAGGGCCAGTTCTCGGCATCGGCCGACGCGGGCAGCACGGCGAAGAATGGCACCGTCAACCAGATGCAGAACATCAACACGGTCGCCACCGCGATCTCCATGGGCGTGAGCTTCGTCGGGCGCGCTTTTTCCGGTGACCGTGAGCAACTCGTCCCGCTGCTCAAGGCGGCCATCGCCCATCCGGGCTGCGCCGTGCTGGACATCATCTCGCCCTGTGTCACCTTCAATAACCACGAGGGCTCCACCAAGAGCTATGCCTATACGCGCGAACATAAGAAACAGGCTACCGAGACCGATCTGGTCCCGCCGCGAGCCGAGATCAAAGCCAGTTACTATGCGGGCGACACGCATCCGGTCCGCTTGCATGACGGCTCGACCATCCTGTTGAAGAAGGCCGATCCCGATTATGATCCGACGCGGCGCAACAACGCGCTGGCCTACCTGGAACGGCATCGGCGCCGCGGCCAGATCGTCACCGGCCTGCTGTTCATAGATCAGAACGTGCCGGATATGCACATCCAGTCCCGCACCGTAGCCACTCCGCTCAAGGACCTTGATTACCGTGATCTCAACCCCGGCAGCGCGGCGCTGGAAGCACTTCAGCGCGGCATGAAGTAAGCTAGGCGTTCCGGGACCGGCCGGGCGCCGGGAGGTCGAGCGACCCGGCATCCCGGGCAGCCCGCCTCTTTCGCGGAGATTTCACGATAGACAAGCTGATTGAATACTTTGTGGAATTTGGCCAGGAGCTGATGGTTCTCTTCGGCGAGAAGGCCATCCTCCTGCAGCTGATTATCGTCGCGTCCATTCTGCTGGTGTCCCGCCTCGCGGCCTGGAAAATCGAGCCGAAGCTCGAAGCCCAGATCCGCGCGATCGAATCCCCGAATCACAGACTCCTGCGGGTCCTCGTGGTATTGCTGCGGCGCCTGGACTGGGCCATCTTCGTGATCCTGTCCGGAGTCGCGCTGTTACTGATTCAGAGGTTTGCCTGGCCGGGGTCGGACTACGTAGTTTTGACCGCCCTGCTGCTGGCGCTGGCCTGGCTGGTGATTGCGCTGCTCTCGCAGACGATCCGCAGCCGCCTGCTGGGCAGGATGGTCTCCGTCCTGGTCTGGGTCTATGTTGCCCTGGTCCTGCTGGGCGCGGTAGACGAGGCGGCCCTGTTGCTGGATGCCGTGGGTTTTTCCATCGGCAACTTCCGCTTGTCGCTGCTACTGATCATCAAGGTCGTCGTGCTGCTGGGTGCGTTATTGTGGGCCGCTATAAGCGTCGGCAACTTTGTTGACACGCGGCTGCAGCAGACGGAGGAGCTGACGCCGTCGTTGCGCGTATTGCTGGGCAAGGTCGTCAAGATCGTCCTGATCGTCACGGCAACCCTGGTCGGCCTGTCCGGGCTCGGCCTCGACCTGACCCTGTTCACGGTGTTCTCCGGCGCCATCGGCGTCGGCCTGGGCTTCGGTCTGCAAAAGGTGGTGTCCAATTTCATCTCCGGGATCATCATCCTGATGGACCGCTCCATCAAGCCGGGCGACACGATCTCGCTGGGTGAAACTTTCGGCTGGATCCGTGAACTGCGTGCACGCTTCGTCTCCGTCGTGACCCGTGATGGCCGGGAGTACCTGATCCCCAACGAGGACTTCATCACGCACGAGGTGATCAATTGGTCCTTCTCGGATGAACTGGTGCGTCTCGACGTGAATTTCGGCGTCTCCTACGACGCGGACCCGCACGAGGTGTCCGCGCTTGCCGTCGCGGCGGCAGCCGGCTGCAGACGGGTGCATTCGGGCAAAAGGCCGGTGTGCTGGTTGACCGGTTTCGGTGACTCTTCGCTCGATTTCGTGTTGCGTTTCTGGATCACGGACCCGCGTGAGGGGCTCACCAACATCCGGGGCGTGGTGCTGCTGGCCTTGTGGGATACGTTCAAGGAGCACGGCGTGCACATTCCTTATCCGCATCGCGAAGTCATCATGAAAACCCCGGTCATGATCAGCCCGGACGACACGGCCGGCGACTGAATGCCGGCGGCGTCGCTACGCCGTCGTGCGGGGGCTTCCGCTGCAACTCCCGCAACCCGCAAGGCCGCCGTCGCGGGGGTGAAAAGGGGTATAATGGATGGTCCGCCCATTCTGGATTCCGGAGCCTCGCAATGAATGTCCTGAAGCCCCTTATTCCTCTCCTCGCCGTTTCAATGAGCATGGTGCATCCCTCGGCATTCGCCCAGTCCTCAACGGGCGCTGCGCCGCAATGGAAAAACACCGTGGAGCTCTACCTGATGGGCCCGAGCCTCGACGGCTCGGTGGGGCTTGGCCCGATCGACGGCGACGTGAATGTCGATGCCGGTACCGTTTTCGACGCACTCGACGGGGCCTTCCTGGGCACCTATGTCGGCGAAGCCGAGCGTTGGGGCGTGCTGGCCGACCTGGCGTACATGGACCTGAAAGAGGATGGCACGGGTCCCGGCGGAGCGGTCAACTACGAGGTGAACGTCAAGCAGACGATTTTCGGCCTGGTCGGCCTCTATCGGTTGACGGACACTCTGCAGTTCACCTTCGGCGGCCGCTACGTCGACGTAAGCAACCGGCTGACCCTGACGGGTCCCAACCAGGGGGGTGGCGCGAAGGCCTCCGAGAGCTGGTTCGACCCGACTGTCGGCCTTCGTTATGTTGCCCCGCTGGGTGAAAAATGGGTATTCAACGGCGCGGCCGACATCGGCGGCTTCGGGGTCGGCTCCGACTTCACCTGGTACTGGGCGGCCAACATCGCCTACCGCATGACGCCGTGGGCCCAGATCTACGCCGGCTACCGCTACGTCGACTTCGACTACGAGGACGGCGAGGGGCGTGACCGCTTCAAGTTCGACATGGCCCAGCATGGCCCCCTGGTCGGGTTCCGCTTCGAGTTCTGAACCTTTCCGGCATACGCCCGGCCCGGATGTATAGTAGAAACATCTAATGTAGTAAAATGAATATTAGTATATACTGATATTTTCATACGAGTAAGGCAATGAACAACGAATCCTGTGGTCCCCGGCCGCGCAGCAGCCGCGCGGCGCTTTGGCGTGCGTTGACTTTGACGATCCTTGGTTTGGCCCTGGCCGGCCCGTTGTCGGCGGCCGATACCGCCGGGTTGCCCTCTATGGTCGCGGAGCGATCCATGGTGATCCAGGAGCGCAGTTTTGACGGCATCGTCGAAGCCGAGCGCCGCTCGACCGTGTCTTCACAGGTGGCGGCACGGATCGAGGAAGTGCCCTTCGACGTGGACGATTACGTCGAGCGCGGCGACATCATTGTGCAATTCCGCAATCTCCCCGCAGCCGCCGATCTCAAGCAGGCTGAAGCGGCTGCGCAGGAGGCCCAGGCACGGCTGGAAGAGGCCCGCGCCAACCACGGACGCATCCAGCAGTTGTTCCGCCAGGACCGGATTTCCAGGGCGGACATGGACCGGACTACTGCGGATCTGCAATCGGCGGAGGCGCGCGTGGAGGCGGCCAAGGGCGCCCTGCTGGCGGCCCAAGAGCGTTTCGAGAACACGGTGGTGCGGGCGCCGTTCAGCGGCATCGTGGTGCAGCGGCACGTCGAGGTCGGGGAAATGGCGACCGTCGGAATGCCGTTGATGACAGGCCTGTCCCTGGAACACCTGAGGGTGGCGGTGGATGTGCCCCAGTCCGATATCGCCGCCCTGCGCTCAGACGCCGATGCCTGGGTCGACCTGCCCGATGGCGGCAGCCTTGCCGCGGACGCGATCCGCATCTTTCCCTATGCGGATCCATCGACCCACACCTTCCGAGTCCGCCTGGGCCTGGCTGAAGGACAGCACGGCATTTACCCGGGAATGTGGGTGAAGGTCCGGTTCCTCGTCGGCGAACGGGCGGCGCTGCTGGTGCCGCAGTCCGCCGTCGTGCAGCGCAGCGAGCTGACCGCGTTGTATGTCCTCGCCGAGGACGGCGCGCCGCGCCTGCGCCAGGTGCGCCTGGGCAACACCCAGTCCGATGGGCAGGTGGCGATCCTGGCGGGGCTGGATGCCGGCGAGACGGTCGTGACCGACCCGGAAGCTGCCCGCCTGCTGCTGGCCGCCGGGCCTAATTGAGCGGACCACCCCGATGAATATGAACGAGCCGGATGGCAAGACCAGGCTGGGCATCTCGGGATCCCTGGCCGAGCGCTTCCTGCAGACCGAGATCACCCCCCTGCTGGCACTGGTGGGCCTGCTGCTGGGCCTCTTCGCCATCGCGGTCACGCCACGCGAAGAAGAGCCGCAGATCGACGTGACCTTCGCCAACGTCTTTATCGCCTACCCCGGGGCCTCCGCCTCCGAGGTGGAGCAACTGGTCAGCACGCCGATGGAACGCATCCTGTCGGAGATCGATGGCGTTGAGCACATCTACTCCGTTTCCCGGCCTGGCAACAGCATCCTGACGGTACAGTTCGAAGTCGGCGAACCGCGCGATGAGGCCATCGTACGGCTCTACAATGCCGTTTACTCGAACCAGGACTGGATGCCGGCAAATATTGGCGTGCTGCCCGCGCTGATCAAACCGCGCGGCATCGATGACGTGCCGATCGTTACCGGCACGCTGTGGAGCGAAGACCCGCAGGTGGGGGCCCACGAGTTGCGGCGCATCGCGCATGTCATCGAGACGGAATTGCAGCGCGTGCCGGGAACCCGCGATATCGACACCATCGGCGGCCCGGACCGGGTGGTCAGCGTGCGTCTCGACCCCGAACGGCTGGCCGGCTTCGACATCGATTTCGCAGAATTGCGCGCAGCCCTGGCCAGCGCCAACGCCTCGGCGGACGCGGGTTCTTTCGCCTCGAACAACGAGGACATCCTGGTCCAGGCGGGCACCTTCCTCAGCAGGCCGGACGAGGTGGCGGAACTGGTGGTCGGCAGCAGGGATGGCCGGCCGGTGTTTCTCCGTGACGTGGCGGATGTATCGCTGGGGCCTGATTTGCCGGAGACCCGCGTCACCTTTGGCTTGGGGCCGCAAAACGGCCTGGGGCTGCCCGCCGGCACACACCACCCGGCGGTGACCATGGCAGTGGCCAAGAAGCCGGGTACCAACGCCGTGAAGGTAGCCGACGCGGTGATCGCCCGCTTCGAGCAACTGCAGGGGGCGGTGGTCCCGGATGGCATGCAAGCGACCATCACCCGCAATTACGGCGCCACTGCGGACGACAAGGCCAAAACCCTGATCAAGAAGCTGATCTTCGCGACGATTTCCGTGATCATCCTGGTCGGCGTGGCCCTGGGGCGGCGTGAGGCGATGGTGGTCGGCGCCGCGGTCATTGTGACCCTGGCCATCACGCTGTTCGCCTCCTGGGCTTACGGCTTCACCCTCAACCGCGTTTCGCTGTTCGCCCTGATCTTTTCCATTGGCATCCTGGTGGACGATGCGATCGTGGTGGTGGAAAACGCGCACCGGCACATGCACATCAGCGGCCTGTCGCTGGCCCGCGCCATCCCCCTGGCGGTCGACGAGGTCGGCGGCCCGACCATCCTGGCGACGTTCACGGTGATCGCCGCACTGCTGCCGATGGCGTTCGTGACGGGACTGATGGGTCCCTACATGGCGCCCATCCCGATCAACGCCAGCATGGGCATGCTGATCTCATTGCTGGTGGCTTTCGTGTTTACGCCCTGGCTGTTTTACCGCGCCTTTGTCGGCCGGGCGAACCGGGAACACGTTGGCGGGGAACACGCGGGTGAGCAGGACGACCGCTTGTACCGGATTCTCTATGCGGGTTTCGACCGCTACCTGCGGCCGTTCCTGTCGGGTCGCGCCGGCCGCAATCGCCGCCTGGCCATGCTGGCCGCCGTGCTGGCCCTGATCAGCCTGTCCATGGCCCTGGTCGGCGTGCAATGGGTGGTACTGAAAATGCTGCCTTTCGACAACAAGTCCGAGTTCCAGGTTGTAGTGGACATGCCCGAAGGCACCCCAATCGAGCAGACCCAGCGGGTACTGGACGCGCTGGCCCTGGAACTGACCAGCGTACCCGAGGTGACCAACTACCAGACCTACGCCGGCACCTCGGCGCCGATCAACTTCAACGGCCTGGTGCGCCAGTACTACCTGCGCGCCGAGCCGCACCAGGGCGATATCCAGGTCAACCTGGTCGACAAGGCCGACCGGCATAGGCAGAGCCACGAGATTGCGCTGTCGGTCCGCGCGCCGCTGCAGGCGATCGGCGAGCGCTTCAGCGCCAACGTCAAGGTGGTCGAGGTGCCCCCGGGGCCGCCGGTCATCGCACCGCTGGTCGCGGAGGTCTATGGGGCGACGGCCGAACAACGTGAAGCGACGGCGCGCGAGGTTCGCGCGGTATTTGAAAGCACCGCCGACATCGTGGACGTGGACGATACGCTGGAGGCGCCGCAGCCACGGCTGCTGGTCTCGGTGGACCGCGCCCGCGCCGCCCGCCTCGGCGTCTCCCAGTCCAGCATCGTGGCGGCGATCGCCACCGCCATGCGCGGCGAGGATGTCTCTTACCTGCACGATGAGACCAGCAGGCGGCCGGTGCCGCTGCGGCTGGAACTGAGGGAGGCGGCCAAGGCGGATCCGGACGCCATCGCCAGGCTGAGGGTGCGCAACGCGGCCGGCAAGCTGGTGTCGCTGTCCGAAGTCGTTCATTTCACGATGACGTCGCGGGAGCAGGCGCTTTACCACAAGGATCTCCTGCCGATGGTGATGGTGACCGGCGATCTGAGCGGCCGGCTGGACAGCCCGCTTTACGGCATGGCAGAGATCGCGGGCGCCCTGCCGGGCGGCGGGGAACAACAGGGCGGAATCGCCCAATACCTGATCCGGCAACCGACCGACCCCTATGTGCCCAGCCTGAAATGGGACGGCGAGTGGCAGGTCACTTACGAGACCTTCCGCGACATGGGCCTGGCCTACGCGGTCGGCCTGATCCTGATCTATCTGCTGGTCGTCGCACAGTTCCGCTCCTATAGCGTGCCACTGATCATCATGGCGCCCATCCCGCTGACCCTGATCGGCATCCTGCCGGGCCATGCTCTGCTCGATCGCCAGTTCACGGCGACCTCGATGATCGGCATGATCGCGCTGGCCGGCATCATCGTGCGAAATTCCATTCTGCTGGTGGATTTCATCCGCCAGGAGGTGGACCGTGGCGTTCCGCTGGCCGATGCGGTAGTCAACGCGGGCGCCGTGCGAGCGCGGCCGATCGCGCTAACCGGTCTGGCGGCAATGGCCGGTGCGTTCTTTATCCTGGACGATCCGATCTTCAGCGGCCTGGCGGTCAGCCTGATCTTCGGCATCCTGGTATCGACCATGCTGACCCTGGTGGTGATTCCGGTGGTCTACTATGCCTACCAGTACCGGGCATCAGAGCTTGGCACCCAGCCACAATCCCCTTAGTATTGGGGGTTTGGGCGCCTGATTGATCGGGCGTTCGAGTGATGGCGGGCGTAACAATAAAAGTATAGCGCCCCGAACAACCCGGATTCGTCAACGAGGACTCTGCATGTGCTCGATATTCGGCGTGCTTGAAGTACGCCAGGACCTCAATGCCGTGCGCCAGATGGCGCTGCGGCAATCCCGCCTGCTGCGCCATCGCGGACCGGACTGGAGCGGCATCTACTCGGCCGATCACGCCGTGTTGGCGCACGAGCGCCTGTCCATCGTCGACGTCAACACCGGCGCGCAGCCGATCATGAGTGAGAGCGGCCGCCAGGCATTGGCGGTCAACGGCGAAATCTACAACCACCAGGACATCCGCGATCGCTTTGAAGGCCGTTACGCCTTCCGCACCCACTCGGATTGCGAGGTGATCCTGCCGCTGTACCTCGAGCACGGCCCGGATTTTCTCGACGAGTTGCGCGGCATGTTCGCCTTCTGCCTGTTCGACGAGGACCAGGATCGCTGGATGATGGCGCGCGACCCGATCGGTATCATTCCGCTGTACTACGGGCATGACGCCAATGGCCAGTTGTTCGTGGCTTCGGAAATGAAAGCCCTGATGGATGTGTGTAACCAGGTGCATGAATTTCCGCCGGGCCACTACTGGGTGTCCGGCCGGGATGCCCCGCAGCGCTGGTATTTCCGCGACTGGGAGAATTTCGAGGCAGTCGAGAACGCGGTCACCGACCGTGCGGCGCTGCGCGAGGCGCTGGAGCAGGCGGTGATCAGCCACCTGATGACCGACGTGCCCTATGGTGTGCTGCTCTCGGGCGGCCTGGATTCCTCGATCACGGCCGCCCTGGCGGCAAAGCACGCCGCGATGCGCGTCGAGGACCACGAGGAAACGCCGGCCTGGTGGCCTCGACTGCATTCCTTCGCCATTGGACTCGAAGGCTCGCCCGATCTGCTGGCGGCGCAGAAGGCGGCCGAGCACATCGGCACGGTTCACCACGGTTTCACCTTCACCATCCAGGAGGGCCTGGACGCGCTGGAGGAAGTGATTTTCCACCTCGAAACCTACGATGTGACCAGTATCCGGGCGGCCACCCCGATGTTCCTGATGGCCCGCAAGATCCGCGCCATGGGCATCAAGATGGTGCTGTCGGGCGAGGGCGCCGACGAAATCTTCGGCGGCTACCTGTATTTCCACAAAGCGCCGAATCCACGGGCTTTTCACGAGGAAACCGTGCGCAAACTGTCCCGCCTGCACAGCTACGACTGCCTGCGCGCCAACAAGGCGATGGCGGCCTGGGGCGTGGAAGCGCGCGTTCCGTTCCTGGACAGGGACTTCCTCGACGTGGCCATGCGCATCAACCCGGCCGACAAGATGGCCGGCCCGGGGCGGATCGAGAAGAAGATCCTGCGCGAAGCGTTCGAGGACCTGCTGCCGGAATCCATCGCCTGGCGGCAGAAGGAACAGTTTTCCGACGGCGTCGGCTACGGCTGGATCGACGCGGTCAAGGATTTCACCAATCAGCAGGTCAGCGACGCCGAAATGGCGCGGGCCGCCGGGCGCTTTCCGTTCAACACGCCGGCTTCGAAAGAGGGCTACTGGTTCCGCAGCGTGTTCGAGCAGCACTTTCCGCTGGCCTCGGCGGCCCAGACGGTGCCGGGTGGCCCGACGGTGGCCTGCAGCACGCCCGAAGCCGTGCTGTGGGACAAGGCGCTGCAGGAAATGAACGATCCATCCGGCCGCGCCATGCGCAGCGTTCATCAAAACGCGTATTGAAGCGCCAAATAGACGTGAGTTTGTGAAGTGAGCAACAAAAACATACTGGTACAGAAATTCGGCGGCACCTCGCTGGCCGACCTGAGGGGATTCGAAGCCAGCGCCCTGGTGATCGGACAGTACGCCGCGGAACGGCAGGTCGTCGTGGTGCTCTCCGCGGTCAAGGGCGTCACGGACCTGTTGCTGGCGGCCATCGACACGGCGGTCGAAGGCGGCGACGGCGCAATTCACCTGCGCGAAGCTTTCGCGCGGCAGCGGGCGATCGTACAGGAGCTCGCGGCGCAGAGCGTTCCCACGCCGGAGGCCTCGGCTTTCTTCGCGGAACAGGAGGAAATCCTGAACCGGCGAATCGAGGGCATCCGCCTGCTCGGGCAGTGCCCCGACGAGGCCCGCGCGCGCATCCTGGCCAGTGGCGAGGGTTTCAGCAGTCGATTGATGGTGGACGTGCTGAATCACCAGGGTTTGCGCGCCCAGTGGTCCGATGCCGACGTACTGCCGCTGGCCAACGAGGACTGGCTCGACTCGCTGATCGATATCGAGGCAGCCGCGCCCAGGCTGAGGGAACGATTGCAGGAAGACAGCCAGGTGATGGTGTTGCCGGGCTTTTATGGCCGCAACGCCCGGGGTGACATCCAGTTGCTGGGCCGCAACGGCACCGACTATTCAGCGGCTGCCATCGCGGCGGCGTTGGGCGCCGGCCTGTGCCAGATCTGGAAGGACGTGGACGGCTTCTTCACGGCCGATCCACGCATCGTCAGCAACGCCCGCTGTCTCGAGGAAGTGAGCTACGACGAGGCCATGGAGCTGACCTATTTCGGCGCCAAGGTTATCTCGGCCAAGGCGCTGGCGCCGCTGGCGGCCAACAACATCCCCTGCGAAGTGCGCAACACCTACGATCCATCGAGACCCGGAACACGGGTCCACAGCGAGGCGAAACGCACCCACGTGGTGCGCGGAATTTCCCACCTGCACGACGTTTCCTCGATCACTCTGCAGGGTGGGGGTTTGCGCGGACGGGTCGGTATCGCCCGCCGCGTGATGGATGCGCTGGCCAGTGAAGCGATTTCCATCCTGTTGATCGTGCAGTCTTCATCGGAATACAGCATCACGCTGTGCGTGCGCCGTTCCGATGAGAACAAGGCGCGCAAGGCGCTGGAAGAGGAGTTCCATTTTGAGCGCCTGCACGGGCTGATCGAGGAGATTGGTGTGCAGAGCGACCGTGCGGTCGTGTCGCTGGTAGGCGAGGGCATGAAGCACTACCGCGGTATTGCGGCGCGTTTCCTGACCGCCGTTTCTTCGGCCGGCGTCAACGTGGAGGTCATCGCGCAGGGCTCCACGGAGTGCGCCATCGCGCTGGTGGTGCGCGGCGAGGACGCCAAGCCGGCCACGCGTGCCACGCACACGGCTTTTTTCAGCCACTCGACCCACATCGACGTGGTACTGCTCGGCTGCGGCAACGTCGGCGGCGAGTTGCTCGACCAGTTCCAGCGCCAGGCGGAAAGCCTGATCGAACACCACGTGGATTTGCGCGTGCGCGCGATCGCCAACAGCGAGAAGCTGCTGGTAGCAGACGACAAGCTCGATCTTTCCAGCTGGCGCGAGGACCTGGCGGAGCATGGCAAGTCATGGTGTTTGGACGATGTTATCGCCATTCGCAAGAACCTCGGGTTGCTGAGCCCGACCATTGTCGATTGCACCACAGATGCGGAGCTGGCCGGCCAGTACGTGACCCTGCTCAACAGCGGCTTCAACATCGTCGCAGCCAACAAGAAGGCCAACACCCAGGATTTCTCTTACTACCTCGAGATGCGCGAAGCCGCGGCCCGCAATTTCCGCAAGTTCCTGTACGAAACCAACGTGGCGGCCGGCCTGCCGTTCATCGATACCCTGCAGGGCCTGATCCGCTCCGGCGACGAGCTGCGAACCTTCGAAGGCATCCTGTCCGGCTCCCTGTCAATGATCTTCGGCCTGCTGCAGGACGGCGAGCCGCTGTCGCAGGCGGTGGCACGGGCCATGGAGTTGGGCTACACCGAGCCGGACCCGCGCGATGACCTGTCCGGCATGGACGTGGCGCGCAAACTGCTGATCGTCGCGCGTGAAGTCGGCCTGCAGCT
>JAPHSB010000434.1 GCA_026193295.1 Lysobacterales bacterium | reverse complement strand
TCCATTCTGCCTGTGGCCCCCGATAGCCGAAGAGTCCTGTCAGTTTCAGGCGGAAGCTGCGAGAAAGCGCTCGGCAATCAAGTCTTCCGCAATGCTCTCCATCTTCCAGTTTTTCAGGAAACCGCAGTGCCCACCATGGCGGGTGATGATCAGTTCCAGCAGGGGGTTGTCGGGCAGGGTCTCGAAATCGGCGACCGGTACCACGGGGTCGTCAGCGGACGTCAGGAGGGTGGACGGTACGCCTAACACGGCGAGCCGGTCGCCGGCGATCGAGTAGCCCTCGAAATATGCCTCCGCACTCTCGAATCCCGCGTGGCGGGTGGCGAGGTAGTGCGTTCTTTCACGCAAACCTCGAATTTCGTGCCAGGTCTCTTCGCCGTAGAGTTGCGGAAAACACTGCTTCTTGACGTGCAGCGAGCGGGACCATTTGCGCTCGAAGTAACGCTCGTAGAAACGGATGCCGGTCTCCATGGCGAGCATTGCGGCGGCCGGGTCGATGACCGGATTGACCGCGACGACATGGCCCAGGTTCAGGCCGGCGGCCCCGGCCCGCAGCGCCACGCGCAAGGCAAAGTTGCCGCCCAGTGAGTAGCCGGCCAGGAACCAGCGAGCGGCGCCGAGCCGCTGCTGCAGGTCGTGCAGCGAATTGACCACCTCGTCGATCCGGCAGGAGTGGAATATTTCGTGGTTCAGGTGATGGGTGTCGCCGTGATCGCGGAAATTCAGGCGAAAGACGTCGAATCCTTCGTCATATAAACGCGCGCCGTTGGCCAACACATAGTTGGAGTGGACGCTGCCTTCCCAGCCGTGCAACAACACAGCCAGGCCGCGACTGGCGGCAGGTTGCGCAGAATACAGGCCCTGCAGGCGGATACCGTCTCCACCATCGAGGGTCCAGACTTCTGCCGCGCCGCGCAGCGCCCTGGACCGTCGCAGCACCGCCTGCCTGCGAATGAAACTGCTGGCCAGCAGCGACTGGACATGCCCGCTGCGCAAGCCCGGGGGTGGCCGGAATCCGGCGAAGTCTTCAGACACCCGGCGTATGCCCATCGAAAGCCGCGCGCACGGCAGCCTCGGCTTCCTCGGCGAGCTGCCGGCGCTGTTTGTCCGCCGAGGGTATCGGCGGCAGGAACTTGACTTCAGCGGTGCAAGCCGGCTGCATCATCAGGCGCAGGAAGTTGGCCAGGAAGTGTTCGTTTCCGCGGAAAGTGATGTCGTCGTAACGGACGCCACGGCGGGAATAGCGCAGCATTACCGGCTGCACCGGCACGCCGGCGCTGATCGCAGCCCCGAACATGCGCGCATGGAACCGCTTGACCCCCACGCCCTGAAGGATGCCGCCCTCCGGGAAAATGCCCACGCGACCGCCCGCTTCCAGCCTCTCACTCATGGCGGACGCGACGCCACTCGCCGAATCGTGGCTGCCGCGGCGATGGTAGACCGTGTCCCCCAGGTGGCCCAACCAGCCGATGACCGGCCAACTTTCGATCTCGGCCTTGGCCACAAAGCCGATCGCAGCCACACTGTGCAACAGCGGAATGTCGATCCAGGAGATGTGATTGGCCGCGACCAGCTGCGGTCCGGGTGTCACGAAACCACTGACCCGCCGTTCAACACCGAAAATCCGGCAGACCATGCCCGACCACCAGGTAATCATTACCTCGCCCAGGGACCGCTTGCCGACCGGGATGGATTTGAACACTGCTGCCTGACATATGACCGTAAGTGGCGTGCCCAGCAGGACATGGAGCACAAACCACGGTAAGCGGTACAGCAGGCGCAGGAAGCCGAATCCATTCAACACGGGTACTAATCCTCGCCGGCAGACCCGCCGCCCCGACCGACGGTTACCGTCAGCTTGGCCGAGCAAACCAGCGTGCCGGCCTGGTCACTGACGTCGATGCGCCAAAAATGCAGGCTGCGGCCCAGCCGGACGGGCCGGGCCACGCCGGTGACGAAACCCGAACGTGCCACCCGGACATGACTGCCGCTGACCTCGATCCCCGCGACCCGCGCCTGCGGGTCGTCGCAAGCCACCAGGAACGAAGCCCAGCTGCCCAGCGTCTCGGCGAGTACAATCGAGGCGCCGCCGTGCAGAATGCCGAAAGGCTGCTGCGTGCGCTCATCCACCGGCATCTCGCCGCAGATGAAATCCGGCCCCACTGCGGTCACGCGGATGCCCAGCACGCCCTCGATGCCGCGGCGGTTTCGTTGGTTCATTTCCACCAGGCTGAACGGCGCCTGGCTGATGTAAGTGTTCAATAGGTCTGCACTTGGTCGGGAAAACCGCGCAAGCCTACCACAGAGAGCCGCGATCGGCGAAAATGACCGCTTCGCAATCCGCTGGTCACTGCACCGGGCGGGGCAATGGAGACCACATTGAAAGAATTCAAAGTCACCCTGGCCGACAAGGACAAATCATTCCAGGTACGGCAGGGGGAGAGCGTTCTCGCGGCCGCCCTGCGCCAGGGCGTGATGCTGCCCTACTCCTGCAAGAACGGCACCTGCGGCAGCTGCAAGGGCCTGCTGCAAAGCGGTGAAGTCCACTATCCCTTTCATCCGCCGTTGGCGCTGGAACGCAATGATTTCGCCGAGGGCTACGCCTTGCTGTGCCAAGCCGAGCCCGTCGAAGACCTGGTGCTGGATGTTCGCGAGATCGAGGCCGTGCGCGACATCCAGGTGCGCATGCTGCCTGTTCGCGTGGTGGAGAAAACCCTGCTGAGCAACAACGTGGCGCGCTTGCGCCTGCGCCTGCCCGCTTCGCAGCGGCTGCAGTTCCTGGCCGGTCAATATGTCGACATGCTGCTGGCGGGGGGTAAGCGGCGGGCCTTCTCCATCGCCAGCTGCCCTTCCCTTGAAAACGAGATCGAATTGCACATCCGGCACGTCGAGGGCGGTGACTTCACGGGCCATGTATTCACGGACTTGCAGGAACGCGACATCCTGCGCTTCGAGGGGCCATTGGGGAATTTTTTCGTGCGCAACGACGCGCCGGACCGCCCCATGATCATGATGGGTGGCGGCACCGGTTTCGCGCCTCTCAAGTCCATGATCGAGAGCCTTCTCGACCACGGCGACCGGCGTGAAATCCATCTTTACTGGGGCGCTCGCAACGCCGAGGAGCTGTATCTCGACGAACTGCCGCAGCGCTGGTCCCGGGAACACAGCCACATCCACTATCGCAGGGCGTTGTCGGAGTCGGCCGGCCCTTCTGATGAGTCTGCGTTCCGCGGCCTGGTGCACGAGGCGGTGATCGCCGATCACCCCGACCTGGCGGATTTTGACGTGTATATGAGCGGACCGCCGGCCATGATCGAGTCAGCCAAGAAGGTCTTCTCCGAGCATGGCCTGCCGGAGGACAGGTTGTTTTATGACTCGTTCGAATTTGGCCTGGATGTGCCGGTGCGGGTGCTGGCCAAGCCGCATTAGGGCCGGCAAACTCCCTGCCTAGGCCGGCCTGGGGGCCTGCAGCTTGACCTGTTCGCCCGGCAGGGGCACCGGCTCTTTGCCCTGGCTCATCCGCAACGCATTGCGGAAACAGGTCATCGACAGCTCGAGTTCGCCTTTGCGCTCCAGCAGCTGGCCAAGGGTGTCGTAACCCAGCACGGTGGGCTCCAGCTCGAGGCTGCGAATCATGTGCTGGCGGGCTTTACCCCAAAGCTCCTCGCGGGCACACAGGCGGCCGAGCGCGAGGTGCAGCCAATGATCGTCCGCGTGGCTCTGCAGCCATTTCTCGCATTGCTTGAGCCGTCGAGATCCGTCGTCGGGTCCGGGCTCGCCGTAGGGAATCAGCAGGGAAGACACCCACTCGACCTTGAGGCTGTTGCGTATGACTTCCTCGGTCAGTTCCGGGGCGCCGAGCTGCAGCGCCTGGTCCGCAAACGCGCCCGCGACCTCCGCGGATCGCTGCATCTGCCGTGGCAGGCTGCGGAACCGGGCTAGCAGATCGTCCTCGCCACGGCAGCGCTCGAGGTCGGCGACGACTGCCTGTTCATGACCGGCGCCCATGTCGGGCATGACGTGAAGGTCGGCAACCGGGTGATCATGGCCAATCAGGCGGCGCTGGCAGGGCATTGCCTGATCGGTGACGATGT
>JAPHSB010000363.1 GCA_026193295.1 Lysobacterales bacterium | reverse complement strand
CGGTCCTATGGCGGGCCGGTATAGATGCAGCCGGCGTTGCAGGTTTCCTGCACGACTACCTTGCTGAGTTCGGGCAGGTGCGGGCATAGCCGGTCCCAGATCCAGCGCGCGAGGTTTTCGCTGGTGGGGTTCTCCAGCCCTGCGATGTCGTTCAGGCAGTGGTGATCGAGTTGATCGTAGAGGGGTTGAAAGGCTGTGCGCAAATCGGCGAAGTCCATGACCCAGCCCGATTCCCAGCCGACCGGTCCGCTGACATGAATCTCGATACGGAACGAATGGCCGTGCATGCGGGCGCACTTGTGCCCCTCGGGCACATTGGGCAAACGGTGCGCGGCCTCGACCTGGAATACGCGAAATACGTCCATGGGCGGATTGTGCCGCCCGACGCTATCCGGCGCAACCGCGCTGGCCGAACGGGCCCAGCGCTCAGCCGCTGCCGGTCTTGAATCCTACCCGCTCGTGCGAGCCATCGCAGAATGGCTTGCTCGCCGACTGGCCACAACGGCACAGCGAGCCGCGCATCTTCACGCACTCCTGCCCGAACTGGTTGTGCAGCCGCAGACGTCCGCGAAAGGTGATTGGCCCGTCCTTGATGCAGGAAATCGTGATCTTGCTCGGCCGGGACGACGCGGCGATGTCGGAAGCCTGCGTAATCTTGCCGGGATTCAGAAACTCACGTTCCAGGTGCTGTCCGTCGCAGGTCGGTTTCGAGTTCGAACTGCCACAGCGGCACAGAGCGAGGTGATTTGCGTATTGTACGGTGCCGTCTTCCCGCACCAGCGTAATATTGCCGGTGAGCTGAATCGGACCTCCGTTACTGACCAGCGCTTCGTTCGGCACGTCCAGCAGACGGGGGGCGCCATGATTTTTCTGGCGCTCCTTGAACCATCGATCCAGGGCTTTCGCCGAGGTAGTCAGGTTCTCCTGTTGCGTGGACTCTCCATGCAGCCCCTGTTGGACAGGGTCATTCATATACGCAACGAACGATGCGTTGGAATCGCGCTCGGAAGTATCCGGTTCCGGGACGGAACGGGCTGCGGCGGCTGCCGCCAACTTGGTAGCCTCATCCATGACTTTGGTCTCCTGGGAATCCTTTCCCGCTTATACTGTAGCACCCCTTTTTTACAAGTGCGAGAAAAAATATGCGACGTGTCGTGAAGCATCTGGTTGTTATGCTTTTGCTTTTCAGTTTTCAGGCAGCCTGGGCCGAGCCGGCAAAAGCACCCGATCGGGATCGTGGCGAGGGTCCGTTCCAGCGGCTGATTCTGCGCGGAGTCATCGTTGTGAATGGCGAAGGCGCGCCGGCAATCGGCCCCATGGATGTCGTCATCGAAGACAATCGCATCGCATCGATCGAAAACGTGGGTTACCCCGGGGTACCGATCGAGGAAGACCGGCGCCCTGCTCCTCGCGATGGTGACCGGGTGATGGACCTCGAAGGCCATTATCTGCTGCCGGGCTTCATCGACCTGCATGCCCATTTTGGTGGCGACGAGCAGGGCGTTCCGGCGGAATACGCTGCCAAGCTCTGGCTGGCGCATGGCATCACGACGATCCGCGAGCCCGGCAGCGGCAATGGCCTGGAGTGGGTGCTCGATCACCAACGTCGCAGCGAGCGAAACCTCATCACCGCTCCGCGCATCGTGCCTTACGTCTTTTTCGGCCAGGGCGCGGACAAACCCTTTATCAAGCCGGAAGAGGCGCGTGCCTGGGTGCGGGAGGTCGCGCGCAGGGGTGGCCAGGGCATCAAGTTTTTCGGTGCGCCTCCCGAGATCATGCGGGCTGCGCTTGACGAGGCACGCGAACAAGGCCTCGGAACGGCGATGCACCATGCGCAGCTGGACGTGGCGCATTGGAACGTGATGGACTCCGCGCGCGCCGGGCTGACGACGATGGAGCACTGGTACGGATTGCCCGAGGCATTGTTCGAAGGCCGCGCCATCCAGGATTATCCGTCAGACTACAATTACAGCGACGAGCAGCATCGTTTTGGCCAGGCCGGCAGGCTATGGAAGCAGGCGGCGGCGCCCGGTTCCGAAAAATGGAACGCGGTGCGCGACGAGTTGATCGCGCTGGACTTCACGCTCGATCCCACGCTGACCATTTACGAAGCCAGCCGTGATCTCATGCGGGAAATGAACGCCGACTGGCAGACGGACTATGCGCACCCCGCCCTGTGGGAATTCTTCCAGCCCTCGCGTAAAGCCCACGGGTCTTACTGGTTCGATTGGACGACCGCCGACGAAATTGCCTGGAAAGGCAACTACCGGCTCTGGATGCAATTCCTCGATGACTTCAAGAATCACGGGGGGAGAGTGACGCTCGGTTCGGACTCAGGCTATATCTGGAAACTGTATGGTTTCGGTTACATCCGCGAGATGGAGTTGTTGCAGGAGGCCGGTTTTCACCCGCTGGAGGTGTTGCGGTCCGCCACCATCAACGGCGCCCAGGTGCTGAAGATGGACGATCGGATCGGGTCGATCCGGCCGGGTAAGCTCGCCGACCTGGTGGTGACGGAATACAACCCGCTGGACAACTTCAAGGTGCTATACGGCACGGGGCACTTTCGGCTGAACGACCTGAACCAGCCCGTACGGGTGGGCGGTGTGCGTTACACGATCAAGGACGGCATCGTTTACGACGCCCGCAAATTGCTCGCGGATGTGCGTGAGATGGTCCGGCAGGCACGGTCCCAGGCCGGCCAGGGACCGCATCCAAGACGCCTGCCGGCTGTGCCGGAGTAGCGTCAGGATCCCTTCATCAGGGCTTCGAGATCGGCGAGCACCTCTTGGGTGTGGGTGTCGGGGTCGACATCCTCGTAGTGCTTGGCGACGACGCCGTCCGGATTGACCAGGAAAGACTGCCGTGACGCGATTTTGGTCAGTTTCCAGTCCCTGAGCACGCCGTAGGCATCGGCCGTCGCGCCGGTTTCATCGGCCAGGATGATGAAAGGCAGCTTGTATTTTTCGGAAAACTCCCGGTGCGAATCGACGTCATCGATACTGATGCCGACTACGGTCGCTCCGATGGCCTTGAAGGCGTAAATGTTGTCGCGGAAGTTGCAGGCTTCGGTGGTGCAGCCCGGTGTGTCGTCCTTGGGGTAGAAATAGACAGCCAGCCACTGGCCCCGATAATCTTCCAGGTCATGCCAGTCGCCGTTCTGATCCTGCAGTCGGAAGCCGGGTGCGGCCGTGCCGACGGCAGGTGTGTCCGCGGCCAGTGTGGCTGAGCTGACGAATATGAGCGTCAGTGCCAACAGGGTACTCAGGGTTTTGTTCGTAATCATGTGATGTCTCCGCTATGACCGCCGGAAGCGTCCGGTGGCGGTGTGTGTTTTTCCAGGTTGCCGCGGTGGCTCCTGGTTGTTCAGGAACCGCTGAAAATCAGGCGCGGACGGTTGTACAGCGTTGCGGCCAAGGCCGCCAGCGCCAGGCCAATCACCAGTGTGCTGCTTACGGACATGGCGTACCAGGACAGCGCCACGGACTCCTCTCGAATGATTTCGCCGATCAGGATGTTCTGCGAGAACAGGGGCACCGTCATCATCCAGGCTTCCGCCCGAATCGGGTTGGCCATGAAAATCAGGCTGGGGATCATCGGTATCAGGATCACCAGGCCCATGTAACTCTGCGCTTCACGGTAAGACTTGGCGAACGAAGCGAGCAGCGTCAGCAGCGCCGCCGCCAGGATGGCGACCGGCGAAATCACCAGCAGAATCCGCAGCAGCGTCATCAGCCCCAGGGTCAAATCCATGCCAAACGCGCCTATCGGCATGTACGGCAGCACAATGCGGAACGAGACCAGGGTCAGCGCCAGCGAGGCCATGGCGAAAGCCGTCGTGGTCAGCATCTTGCCGGTCATGATCTGCCAGCGCGGGACCGGGTTGATCAAAAGGGGCTCCAGTGATTTGCGTTCCTTCTCGCCGGCGGTGGTGTCCATGGCCAGGTGCGTGGCCCCGGTAAACGCGGTGATCATCAGCACATAGGGCAGGAAGATCACGGCCAGGATGGCGCGGCTCTTCGGCGTGGACAGGTCCACGTCCTTGAGCATCACGGGAGAGGCGAGCTGCGGCGAAACGCCGCGCATCTGCAGCCGCAGCGAGCCGATCCGCTGGCTGTAGCCGAGCAGCAGGCCTTTGACACGGCGTATGGCGGTATTCGATTCCTGCCGCGACGGATCCATGATTACTTCGATCGGTGCCGGCAGCCCTTCGGCCCAACGCTCCGGGTATTCAGGCAGGATACGGATGATGACCGGTGTCTCCTGGTTGCGCACCATGGCCTCGGGGTCGTCGGGTTCCGGCTGAATCTCGGCGCCCTGCTGCTCCAGGTAGCGAATCAGGTTGGGGGCGTACTGCGCGCCGACCACCGGCAGTTCGAGGGCTTGCTCCGCGCGCTCCTGCTCTGCGCTCTGCAGGAACCACATCATGCCGACGAACAGCAGTGGGAACAGCAGTGGCCCGAGCAGCAGCGAATTGAACAGGGCGCGCCGGTCGCGGATGTTTTCGCGCACCTCCTTGCGGAAAACGGTCGTAAGGCCCCTCATGCCAGTAATCCCTCTTCGCTGCCGATCAGCCGCACGAAGGCGTCTTCCAGTGAATCGCAGCCGGTTCGGGCCAATAATTCCGCCGCGGTGCCGTCCGCAGCCACCTCACCCTTGGCGATGATGACGATGCGGTCACACAGGGCGGCGACTTCCTGCATGATGTGGGTGGAGAGCACCACCGATCGGCCCGCACTGCGAAGCCCACGAACATAGTCCCGCAGGGCGCGCGTGCTCATCACGTCGAGCCCGTTGCTGGGCTCGTCCAGCAGCACGGTCTGCGGTTCATGGACCATGGCGCGAGCGATGGCGACCTTGACGCGTTGCCCTTGAGAGAAGCCCTCGGTGCGCCGGTCGATGAAATCCGCCATGTCCAGCGTGGTGACCAACTGCCCGATGCGCTCGTCGATTTGCCGTCGGCTCAGGCCGTGCAACTCGCCGTAGTAGGCGATGTTCTCCCTGGCCGTCAGGCGCGAGTACAGCCCGCGGTTGTCGGGAACCACGCCGAGCGTGCGCTTGATTTCCATGGCGTCCCGCCTGGGGTCCAGACCATCGATCAGGATCTCGCCTTCGTCGGGAGGCAGCAGCGAGTAAAGCATGCGCAGCGTGGTGGTCTTGCCGGCGCCGTTGGGGCCCAGCAGCCCGGTGATCTCGCCGTCTCTGGCCTGGAACGAGACGCCGTTGACGGCCCGGACGTCGCCGAACGACTTGCGCAGGTTCTTCACGATAATCACGGTGCGGATCCCGTCAGCGAGATGAAATAGGGCGTGTGGCTCATGCGGGCCATGCAGTCGGTTTCGAGTCCTTCTGCGCTGCCTGCGATGATGAATTCGGACACCAGGTCACCCATGCAGCCGCGTGTGCTGACGATGTGGCCCTGGCCGGGAGCGACCAGGTGCGTGGCCCGCGGAAAATGCACGGCAACCTGGTCGCCATATTCGGGCGGCGTGACCGGATCGAGTTCGCCGGACAGCAGCAGCACGGGCACGTCGACCGTAACGGGATCGTGAAAACCCTCCGGCACCGGGCCTTGTGGCCAGATTTCACACTGGGTGCGGGCCGCGCGAACCAGCAGGTCTCCCATCAGGAAGTCACTGGCGCTGCTTTCCTGCGGATACCAGGGGTAGTCCTCGGCGCACATCACCGACATTTCCATGCCCTGGGAAATGCTTTGCTGCAACCCGGCCGTCGCGATGAGCATCTGGCTGGCCAGGCGGTCGAAGCGTCGTTCCGTCGCGGCTTCGTGGATCAGTAGAGGCAGCATGGCCTGGGTGTCCGAAGAGTAGGCGAGGAAGCGCAGCGCCGAGGACAGCACTTCGCGGTCGAAGGTCAGCGACACCGGCTCACCGGTGGTGGGGTGTTCGATCGTCACGTCGACCGGGTTGTCCTGCAGCGAGCGGGCCAGGGCGGCCAGCTTGTCGGCGGTCCCCGGAAAGGTGACTCCACACTTCGGATCGGCGTCGCAACCGGCCAGTACGCGGTAAAGGGACTGGTCAAGCTTGGCGGCGTGCTCCGAGCCCAACGCCAGGGACTGGGGTACGACGCCATCCAGCACTAGCGTGCGCACCCGCTCCGGGAACAGGCGCAGGTAGACCTGGGCAGCGCGGGTCCCATAGGAGCCGCCATAGAGGTTCACGGCCTCATAGCCCAGCGCGGCGCGCGCCGCGTCGATATCGTGCATGGCGATCGTCGTCGTGTAGAAACGCGGATCCCCGTCGATGGCGTCAAGGCATTCCCGGGTGGCGCGCGCCATCTCGTCCCAGTCGGCGGCCAGCGCCTCCTCAAGTTCGATCTCGGGGCACTTGAGGGCGTTGGACTGGCCGGTGCCCCGCTGATCGACCAGCAGGATATCGCGGTTTGCGCTGACTTTGCGCAGCGCGTGGGCCACGACCGGCCAGGTTTCAGTTGCCGCCTGGCCCGGTCCGCCGGCAAAAAAGACCAGTGGATCGGGCTCGACCAGGCGGTCGCGCGCCGGAATGCGCGCGACGCGAATCCGGATCTGGCGGCCCTCCGGCTCCGCGGGGTTTTCAGCAACCTCCAGCCAGCCGCACTGCCCGACGGTTGAAAGGGGGGTGCCAGGCACCACCAGTTCACAGGTCTCCAGCAACAGGGCCTCGTCGCCATCGACTTCCGCGGCTTGCACCGTGAACGCGAGCAGGCCCACCGCGCACAGCGCGGCCGCGCATCGGGTCAGGGTCGCTGCGTGTGAACTGGAGCGCATCCGGCTTCTCTGCATTGCATGAACGGGCAAGGGTAGGGCTTTATGCATGCACTGTCCATAGATCAGAGGTCATTGAAATGCCGGGCCATACGCACCACATCTGCAGGATGCGCGCGCTGGAAATCACCGATCTCAGGAAGACCTACCGCAATGGCGTCGAGGCCCTTAAAGGCGTATCGCTCAGCGTCGAGGAAGGCGACTTTTTCGCATTGCTGGGACCCAACGGCGCGGGCAAGTCGACGCTGATCGGCATCAT
>JAPHSB010000377.1 GCA_026193295.1 Lysobacterales bacterium | reverse complement strand
CCGAAGTGGTGCTGGCCTCCGAGCGCGCTGGACTGGCCCGGCGCGTGGCGCGCCTGCAGCCGGTCATTTGCATCAAGGGCTGAGTGCCCTCGCGGTTCGCAGCGTGGGCGTCAGGCGGCCCAACCGAGCACGTCGCGCACCCGCGTTTCCAGTTGCGGCAACGGCAAGCCCACCAAGTCCAGCGCGACCTCGTCCGCCACCTTGCCGGCCATCGATTTGCGCATCTGTTGGCGCAGCCGGCCCATGGTTTTTGGGTCGGCGATGACCAGTAACTGGTCGAAGCGGCCCAGGCTGGCCGCTTTCTCCAGCTTCTGGGCCAGGCCACGGCTGAACTGTTCCTCGGCATTCTCGTGCGGATCGGAGCGGGGTTTCATGGAGTGTGTGCCGGGACCCTGCGCGTGGTAAACCCGGCCGCTGGCATCAGACACGATTTCCTTGTTGGTCAGGTGTTGAGCCTCCGAAACCAGTTCGGTGACCTGGTGAAACTCATAGGGTTTTCTTTGCATCTCGAGGATGCGGGCCTGGCCGCTGTTGGCCACCAGCACCCAGTACTTGGCTTTGCGGTTCATGGTTTCGCGACCTCCACTTGATGGATAGCACGCCAGGGCGTCGCCCACCCTGACGTGTGTCACGGACTGCCCGAATTTGTAACACGCCATGCTCGATCGCCAGTAAAGTTAAGGCAAGCGGGAGGAGCAGACGCCGCTACATGGGTTTAGACAATGAAATGGTCCCTGAAAATCGCCCGGCTCAGTGGCATCGATGTCTACCTGCATTTCACCTTCCTGCTGCTGATTGCCTGGATCGGGCTGGCCTATTGGCAGCTGGAAGGCAGCGTACAAGCCGTGATCGCGGGCGTCGGCTTCATTTTGGCCCTGTTCGCCTGCGTGGTGCTGCATGAACTCGGCCATGCATTCACGGCGCGCAAGTTCGGCATCCGCACCCGCAGCATCGTGCTGCTGCCCATCGGCGGCATCGCATCGATCGAGAAAACGCCGGAGGATCCCCGCCAGGAAATCCTGATCGCACTGGCCGGACCGGCTGTCAGTTTCGGCATCGCAGGTCTGCTCTGGCTCGTGCTCAGCGCCAGCAGTGGCATCGGCGCGCCTACTGAATTCAGCCTGAGCGAGGGCAGCTTTCTGCAGCGCCTGATGCTGGTCAACCTGCTGCTGGGGGCATTCAACCTGCTGCCGGCGTTCCCGATGGACGGTGGACGGGTCTTCCGTGCCCTGCTCAGCCTGCGCCTGGGGCCGTTGCGGGCCACCCGGATCGCGGCCGTGGTGGCGCAGGCCGCGGCGATCATGCTGGCGCTGATCGGTATGCGCTACAACCTGTTCCTGGTGCTGATCGCCGTGTTCATCTGGATCGGGGCCACCACCGAGGCCAGCCTGGCCAGCGCCAGGTCGGTGCTGTCCGGCATCACCGCGCGCTCGGCAATGGAGACGAATTTCGAGGTCCTGGCCTACGACGACTCGCTGGGCCGCGCCGTTGCGCTCACGCTGGACGGCAGTCAGAAAGATTTCCCGGTCATGCGCGACGGCAGGGTCATCGGCGTGCTCCGCCAGGCCGACCTGCTGCGCGGACTGCACGACCACGGCAAGCTGTGCCGGGTCGACCAGGTCATGCAGGCCCAACCGGTGCAGATGGACATCGGCGAATCACTGGAGCACGTGCTGGAAGACACGGATGTGAGCCAGTCCGGGCTTCTGGTCATCACGGATCATGGGCGCATGGCAGGTATCATCGATATCGACAACCTGATGGAATTGCTGCGCATCAACAAGGCGCTGCAGGAACACGAGACCTGAGATCCGATGAGCATCCTGAACCTTCCTCACGCCGTACCCAAAGTGCTGCTGTTTGACTGGCACGCCACCCTGGTGGATACGCACGACGCGATGTACTACGCGGTAAACGATGTGCTGCCCAGGCTGGAAGCCCTGGGCTTGATGGATCGCATCATCTCACCCGAGGAATGCAAAACCATCGACGATGCCAAGCTGGTGATTTACATTCGCCAGTATCTCAAGCTCCACCCAAAAGTGGTGGAGGCGCGCAAGATCTCGCGAACCGATATATTCGAAATCCTGTTCGGTAGCGACGAAGAAGCCAAGCACACCGCGCACCAGGAGTTTCATCATGCCTATCGCAATCACTATGGCAAGGTGACCCCGTTCGAAGAGGCCTTTGCCGGGGTCCTGGCTGAGTTGAAAGAGATGGATGTGACGCTCGGCGTGCTGACCAATCGCGATCGGGAATTCATGGAACATGAAATCGACGCGGTCGGTGACTCGGGTTGGCGACACTTCTTCGACACCATGGTCTGTGGCGACGACGTCACCAAACGCAAACCGGCGCCGGATTCCATCCACAAGGCACTGCAAAACCTCACCGTGGAAGCGGGCCCCGGCACGTGGTACATCGGCGACAGCACCACCGACACCATCGCCGCCAAGCGCGCCGGCGTCACCAACGTCTTCTACAACGGCGCCGGTTGGGACCAGGCCTGGCTGGACAAGATCTTCCCCGATACCATACGCCACCCCTACAAGCCCGATGCCGTGGTCAACAACAGCCTCGAGCTGCTCGACATGGTGAAGAAGTTCGTCATGCCGTGAAATACGCGAATGCGACCACATTCGCTCCCGGCGAATTTGTCAAACCTCCTTCTCCGGTTCGAACCCTCATCACGGTCATTAATTAAATAGGCCGCACGAATGCGGCCTATTTAATTAT
>JAPHSB010000493.1 GCA_026193295.1 Lysobacterales bacterium | reverse complement strand
GCGCATGCGCCAGAAATTGGCAGTAAAGTGCACGCTGCTGCCGCCCACGCCGCGTGCGTATACAGCCGTCGGCAAGGCACGCGTCTGGACCGTTGCCTTTTCCGGCGCGTTCCGCCGGAATGTCTGCGGATCGTTCCAGAGCGGGTGGTTTGTCATCTCGCCCAGGAACTGCACACCGAGCTCGTCATGGCTGAAATCACTCGCCTTGCGATAGGGGCCCTGCTCGAGAACCACGACATCGAAACCTGCGGTTGACAACTCGCGTGCCAGCACGCCGCCGGAAGCGCCGGAGCCGATGATGACGAAATCCACCTCTTTGCGGGTGTCGAACACGACTGGCTCAGGATTGCTGGGCACGACCGCCCTCCTCCGCCATGGCCTGCGCGTCATAGAACCCATAAGGGGGCTGCCAAGTGTGCCGGTCGTCGAAACCCAGCAAGGCCCAGCCCGCGCGGTTCCGGTTGCCTCCGCGGGAGGGCATGGCGAACATGCCGCAATGGGTGAGGAAGATCATCTGGTTGAAGAAGGGCGTGG
Source organism: Lysobacterales bacterium (assembly GCA_026193295.1). GTDB lineage: Bacteria > Pseudomonadota > Gammaproteobacteria > Xanthomonadales > SZUA-36 > CALKKN01. The sequence continues at coordinate 6,455 of JAPHSB010000493.1, read as the reverse complement.
TGTCGATCTTTTCCAGAATGGCAGTTTGCTGCTCGAACGCCAGGTCGGCAAAGTCTCCGCCATCCGGATACGCAGACCGGGCGCGCGCATCCAGGTCCGCCAGGCCTGCCTTCAGCAGACCGGCCATGCCGGCGGCGAAACCGCCCAGCGCCTGGTCGATGAAATGGACCACCCCGGCATCGGAAGCCCCGGGCAGGTCGTCGGGCGGGATGATCTGGTCGACCACGGCCGCGAAGCCAAGCGCTTCCTGAGGCGTCATGTTTGTCCAGTGCTTGCCGGCCGCGCGCTGCTCCTCGGCCGCCTGGCCCGCCGCCAGCAGCAATGGGGTGTTGAGCGCCAACCAGCCGCCACTGGCCAGGCCTCCGGCCTGCGCAAGGAATGCGCGCCGGTTGTTCGGATTCTTGTTCATCTTTTTCTCCAAGCCAGCGCGGAAGTATACGCGGAAACCCGGGCGAATTGCCGCTTCGCCTTGCGCGCTAGTCGGCGATTGAAATGGCGCCCAGAACTTCCCTCGTCAGATCCCAGCGATTGAAACCCTGCTGGCCGTAGTCAAGGCCACGACGAACAATGACGACATCGTGCGAGGACACCACGATCACGTACTGACCACGATTTCCGGACGTCGCATAGGCATCCTTCGGCACGTCACTGCGGTCATCGGGGACCAACCACCACTGGCCACCGTAAAAGTTGCCGGTCTGCGCAGTAGCCGGCGCCGGCGTGCGAACGAAGCGAATCCACTCTTCAGAGATCAGCCGCTGCCCGTCCCAGGCGCCATTGCGGAGGTAGAGCAGGCCGAAGCGAGCCAGGTCCCTGGCATTGGTGTAGACCTGGCTGCTCAAAATGAAGTCGCCAAAGCGATCCACGCTGACCAAAGTGCTGCGCATGCCGATGCGGTCCAGCAGCGCCTTGCGCGGAAACTCCCGGTACGTCCTTTCGTCACCGAGGGCGCGTTTCATCGCGTAAACCGCGAGCAGGGTGTCGTAGTTTTCATAGTCCCAAAACGTCCCTGGCTCACGAATCAATCCACGCTTGCGGGCTTCCCTGGCCGAACTGGCGCCGGCCCAGTAGGCGAGGCCCGAGCCGTTCACGTATTCCATGCCGAAGCTGTCCACGGGATACAGACCGCTGGACATGTTCAGCACGTGGCGCAAGGTGATGGCCCCGCGGGGATCTGCATCCGTACCCGCAACCTCCGGCAGCCAGTCGATATCCAGCGGGGCGTCCAGGTCCATCCTGCCCTGCTCCACCAGCATGCCGATCAGGGTGACCGCGATGCTCTTGGCCGTGGACCAGGTGCGCGTACGCGTATGCATGTCGATGCCCGGAGCGTACCGCTCGTGGATGATTTCGCCGCCATGCACCACGATCAGGCTCAGCGTGACCTGCTCCGCCGACTCGCGGTTGAAGGCCCAGTCGGAGGCTTCCTGCAGCGCCACGGGATCGACGTTGGCCGGCAGGGAGGCGGAGCTGACCAGGTCGCCGTCGGGCCATGGAAGCTCCGCCGGATCGCCCAAGGGGGGCGGCAATTGCGCCGCCGGCAGGAAATCAACATCGTCCAGGCTTTGGTCGGGCGCCATCACAACGCAACCGACTCCTTCCCGAAACGCGGCATGAATGCGGATGCCCGAACTGCCGCCGCCGACGCCCACCACCTTGCGCTCCCGGTCGACGGAGTACTCACCGCCGGCCGGCGTCCCCACGACACCGCCAAACCCGATGAGATAGGCCAGTTCCTGCCCGAAAACCTGATCCAGAGAGCGCTGCGAGGTGAACAGACCGTTGCACATCAGCACCGCCTGCACGCCGTTGCGGATCATCCGGCGATTGGCTTCGAAATAGTCAAGCGTCTCTTCCTGGGCTCCGAGGGCCGGTAGGGCGGAAAGCAGGCAGAGTGCAATGGCTGTTGCAGCGCGGATCATCGTTTCACCTCGAGGCGGCGCGGTAAGCACCGAAACATATAGGGCACGGCCGGAGGGACCCGGGCGCTCCGAACATCAGGAGCCCGGCTCGCCACACTGCCTTTCCTTGAGTTCTTCGACGTGCTTGATCAGGACGTCGACCGTGTCCTTGACCAGGTCGATCTCCTCGAGCGTCAGGTCGTCCAACTGTTCGAGGTTGTACTCGATGGTGTCGATGATCATCTTGTGCGGGCGTTGCATCGGCCGCATGAAGTAAGTCGTGATGGTCGCCACGATGGTGCCGAAAAACAGCACCGAGCCGATGACGATCCATAACCCGCCGATCAACTGCGCGGCGCCCGAGACCGGCGTATTCGCGATGCCGGCTGTGGAGAAGGCAGCCACGCCCCAGTACAGGGCCGCTCCGTAGGAAGTAATCGCCGCGCCCTCGACGCCCCGCTCCGCCAGGTAGATGCCGGCGGAAAAGCACATCCACAGCACCATCAACAGCAAGACCATTTTCGTGAGCGGCGTGTGCGCGACGACGTCCACGAGGAATCTGCGGAACCGCATGGTGGGTTTTGCTCTTTTCATGCCGAGCACTCCGGTCACAGGCCACCGGGCCGGAACGGCCCGGCGCATGGTCCTATTATAGGCCCCCTGGTAACAGCCCCAAGACACAATCGCTCGCGCGAATTTCGGCGGAAGCTCGGACCGCCCGACAGCATCCGTGTTTCCGGGTTACAGCCTGCCTCAAGTGAGGTACCCTTCAACACGACCTCTCGCATTTTCGGAGCTATCAATGATCGCCATACGACTGATCGCGGTGCTGGCGCCGCTCGTTCTGCTCGGCTGTGAGCCGACTGGCCAGGGGGAGACCCCGCCGGCGGCAGCGACCCCACCGGCATCCGCGCAATCGAACGCCAGGGCCAGCCAGGAACTCAACCAGCTATTCGAAGAATACTTCGAGGGCAAGCTGGTGCTGAACCCCACGTTTGCCACCTATATCGGCGACAACCGCTACAACGATCGCTACGTGAACAACATCAGCCCGGCCTGGCGAGAGGCTGCCCGCGCGCTGGAGCAGGATGCCCTGGCCAGGATCAACGCAATCGATCCCACTTCGCTGGAAGGTCAGGAATTGTTGAGCTACGAAATCTTCAAGTCAGACCGTAAGATCGCACTGGAATATTATGATTTTCCATCACATTTGATGCCGATCAATCAGTTTTACAGCGCCCCTAACAGTTTCGTTCAGCTGGGCTCCGGAACCGGAGTTCAGCCCTTCGACACGGTCGAGGACTACGAGAACTTTCTGAGCCGGATAGATGGCTTCGTCACCTGGACGGAGCAGGCCCAGGCCAACATGCGCGAGGGCATTTCGCAGGGCCTGACGCAACCGCGCGTCCTGATGGAGCGGGTGGTGCCGCAACTCGAGTCCCAACTCGTCTCGACGGTTGAACAAAGCGCCTTTTACGAGCCCATAAGCAACATGCCGGAGTCGTTCAGCGCCGAGGATCGGGCGAGATTGACCGCCGCCTACGTCGCGGCCATCGAAACGAAACTGATACCCGCCTATCGCAAACTGCGGGACTTCGTGCGCGATGAGTACATTCCGGCGGCCCGCGAAACGCATGGCATCAATGCCCTGCCCGGCGGCCCCGCACGCTACGCCTACCTGGTTCGGGAGACCACAACAACGAACCTGACGCCCGAGCAGATTCACGCCATCGGGCTGGCCGAGGTCAGCCGGATTCACGAGGAAATACAGGGGGTCATGAACCAGGTCGAGTTCGAGGGGGACCTGCATGATTTCTTCGAATTCCTGAACACCGATCCGCAGTTCTATTTCACCGAGCGCCAGGACCTTCTCGACGGCTACAACGCCCTGCGCGACGTGATCGAACCGAATGCCCCCCGGCTGTTCAAAACCATTCCTAAGGCGGGCTACGAAATTCGCCTGGTCGAGCCGTTCCGCGAAAAATCCGCCTCGGGCGGCCAATACCGCGGAGCCTCGCCGGACGGCTCCCGGCCCGGCGTGTTCTTCGCTAACGCCTACGACCTCTCGGCCCGGCCCAAGTGGGCGATGGATTCGCTGTTCCTGCATGAAGCGGTGCCGGGGCACCATTTCCAGGGCGCCTTGACGCTGGAACTGGATGAGCTGCCGCGGTTCAGACAATTCGGCGGGTACACCGCCTACGGCGAGGGTTGGGGTCTCTACGCGGAATCACTGGGCCGGGAGCTCGGCGCCTACACCGACCCCTACCAGTATTTCGGCAAACTGAATGCCGAGTTGTGGCGCGCCATCCGCCTGGTGGTCGATACCGGCATCCATTACTACGGCTGGACCCGCGAGCAAGTGCTCGAATACATGTATGCCAACTCGGCGGTGGGCGAAGCCCGGGCGGTCTCCGAAACCGAGCGCTTCATGGCCATACCCAGCCAGGCGCTGGCCTACAAGATCGGCGAACTGAAAATCCAGGAACTGCGCCACCGCGCCGAAGCCGCCTTGGGAGAGAAGTTCGATATCCGCGAATTCCATGCCCAGGTGCTGGAAGCCGGCGAGTTGCCGCTCGGCGTGCTCGAGGCGCGCATCGACCGCTGGATCGAGGCCGAGGCCGGCGGCATGTAGATTGCGGTTTGCGTCGGGAGCGGCAGGCGGATGGCCCTGCCGCCCGCTTCCGGCGTAAACTGGAGCATTCCGTCCGCAGCGAAGTTCAGCCCGATGTCCGCCAATACCACGTTCCGCAAGACAAAAATCATTGCAACGGTCGGCCCGGCCTGCGATGACGTCGAGATCCTGACCCGCATGATCCAGGGCGGCATGAATGTCGCACGCCTGAACCTGTCCCACGGCACCTTCGAAGAACACGGTGCCCGGGTACAGCGGATTCGCGAGGCCGCCGGCGCTGCGGGCAGCCGCGTGGCGATCATGATCGATACCCGCGGTATCGAAATTCGCACCGGGCGGCTGGGCAACAACTATGCGGACCTGCACCGGGGTACTGATTTCGTCCTGCGCACAGACGGTCAGCCGGGTGACGAGACCGGTGTTTCGCTCTCCTACACCAAGCTGCCGCAGGAGGTTAAGTCGGGTGACGTCATCCTGCTGGACGACGGCGCCATCGAACTCGAGGTCCTCTCGACCACGGACAGCGAGATTCGCTGCCGCGTGGTACACGGCGGCATGCTGGGCAACACCAAGGGCGTCAATCTTCCAGGCACCAGGCTATCGATGACCGCCGTCGGACCGGAGAACCGGGCCGGCTTTGTGCGCGAGATCGAGTTTGCCGCCAATCACGACGTGGACTACATCGCGGCCTCGTTCATCCAGAGCCGGGACGACATCGCGCGCATGCGGGAAATCCTCGCGGAATTCGGCATCGACACGCCCATCATCGCCAAGATCGAGAACCGCGCGGGCATCGATAACCTGGATGACATCATCGCGGCGGCCGACGGCGTCATGGTGGCGCGCGGCGACCTCGGTGTCGAACTGCCGTTCGGCGAAGTGCCCCGTCACCAGAAACGAATCATCCGCAAGACGGTCATGGCAGGCAAGCCCGTCATCACGGCCACGCAGATGCTGGCCTCGATGGAGCGGAACCCCAAGCCGACCCGGGCCGAGGCCAGCGACGTCGCCAACGCGATACTGGATGGCAGTTCGGCGATCATGCTGTCGGGGGAAACCGCTGCCGGCAAATACCCGGTCGAATCGGTCATGGCCCTGCATTCGCTGGCCCTGACGACCGAGTCCTGTCTCGACGAATACGGTTACCTGCAGAAAATCCCGTTCCACTCGGCCAACGTGGTGACCGAGGCCATCAGCGGCGCGGTCAAGACGATCGCCGAGGACCTCGACGCCGCCGCGATCATCTGCCTGACCGAATCGGGCTTCACCTCCCGGCTGATCTCCAAGCACCGCCCCGAGTGCCCGATCATCGCGATCACCGGCTCGGAGCGTGTCGCGCGCCGGCTGTCGATGAATTGGGGTGTGGCAGCGGTGCTGTATACCGGCGAGTCGGACGACGAGGCCAGGATCCAGTTCGCCTCCGATTGCGTCCGGGAAATGGGCTTCGCGCGACCCGGCGACTCCATCATCGTCACCGCCGGCCAGGCGCAGCGCAGTGGCGGGACCGACATGATCCGGGTGCTCACGCTGTGATGCTCCATCAACGGACCGTTCATCCGACCATCACGAGGATTGCTACATGATCTGTAAGTCCAGCCTTTTCCTGCTCCTGACTTCCCTGCTCACGTTCGGCGCCCAGGCTGCCGAAATAGAGGCAGACCGGCTTTCCGCCATCGTGAAAGTCCTCGCCTCCGACGAATTCGAGGGCCGGGCCCCGGGTGGCGCGGGCGAAGCCAAGACCGTCGCCTACCTCGTGGAGCAATTCACTGCGCTGGGCCTGGAGCCGGGCGGCAGTGACGGTGGCTGGACCCAAGCCGTGCCGTTGGTGCACACGCAGTTGCAGACCCCCGTCAAACTGGAACTGGCCATCGGCGATGCCCACCAGCCACTGGTGCAGGGACAGGATGTGGAGGTCAGTACGG
>JAPHSB010000112.1 GCA_026193295.1 Lysobacterales bacterium | reverse complement strand
GCTGCGCCCAAGAAAGCTGCGCCCAAGAAAGCCGCTGTCAAGAAGGCAGCGGTGAAGAAGTCCGCAGCGAAGAAGGCGGTCAAGAAAGCTGCGCCGAAGAAAGTTGCAGTGAAGAAGTTGGCCAGGAAGACCGCGCCCAAGAAGGCTGCAGTGAAGAAAGCAGCGCCGAAGGCCGCGCCCGCGCCGGCAGCCGCTGAGGCTGCGAAGGCGGCTTGATCTTCAGTACGGCTAGCGGTCCGCTCCCTGCGGGCGGGCCGCCAGCAAACAAGTTCCCTTGCAATCCCTCTTTCGGCCGGCGCCCTGCCGGCCGTTCTTTTGTAGGACCGAATTCATTCGGGAAAAAAATCCCGAACAACGTCCGGTCCTGCGGGCCCATGACGATCCGCAGTGGTCGATCTGCGGGCATGTTGCCACGGACGTGGAAAAATGCCCGGCTGGCGAATCAGCTGGAATGGGAGAGGTAGGCGAGGGCGAGGGTGCGGAACTGGTCCTGTTGCGGCTGGCGGAGCCAGGGGGTGACCAGCTGCAGGACGCGCGCGATGGCCACGACCTGGGCCTGGCTGTCGTCCAGCCTGCCTGGCTCGGTCAGCTCGGCGAACGGGATCCAGTAGGTCAGGTTCAGCAGGATGCTGTCAGCCAGCAACTGCTTCTCGTGTTTTTCGATCTGCAGCGCGCCGGCCTGCTCCAGGCCGGTCAGGGAGTTCCAGGCGGCTTTGCGTTCGCGTTGCAGCAGGCCGCGCAGAGCCCGCTCGAGGTCCGGAACCCGGGCTGTCAGGTCAGCCATGTTGCGATAGATGAATCGGTACTCGCTTTTGAGCTCGAAACTCAGGTGCAGCTGGATCCAGAGATCCTCCGGCTGCAGCAGGACGTCCTCGGGAATATCGATCAGCGGTTGAAAGCGGACCAGGAACCTCTTGAATAACTCCAGAACGATATCGTTCTTGCTGCGGAAGTGGTAATAGAGGTTGCCGGGACTGATGTCGGCCTCATCCGCAATGTGATTGGTGGTGACATTGGGCTCCCCAAACTCGTTGAACAAACCGAGGCTGGTTTCCAGTATCAGCTCCCTGGTGTTGCGCCGCGCCATTCTTTCAGAACGTGCCTCCCAGCTTCCTGACCAGGTCGACATACTGCGTCCGGGCATCTTCCTGGCTGGTGCCGCGGAGTTTTTCCCAGGCCTCGTACTTGGCGGCGCCGACGAAATCGAAGAAGCCGGGCTTGCTGCCCTGCACGTCGCCGCTGGAGCCTTGCTTGTACAGGGCGTACAGGCGCAGCATGGTCTGGTCGTCCGGTCGTTCGGGCAGTGACTTCGCCGCCTCCGCGGCCTTTTCGAAATTCAGGGATTCGTCGCTCATCAGAATAACCTCCGATAGCACCGCCGCAATCAGCGTGCAGCGGCAACTAATATGCCAATGGGTTCTGTTATGATCCTATCATGATCGGCGGGTGGTTCCTGCATGCCAAGACCACCGGATATGGCGCCGGCATCACGAAGTATAGATACATTCTGGAGTGATTCTAATGAGCTATTTCGTCACTGGTGGTACCGGCTTTATCGGGCAAAACCTGATACCCCTGTTGCTGGCCCGAAGAGGCACCGTATATGTGCTCGTGCGTCCCGGTTCGCTCGAGCGGCTCGAACAGCTCAAGTCCCGCTGGGGCAGGGCGGCGCGCAAGATCGTACCGGTCACCGGTGACCTGACGCGGCCATTCCTGGGCATAACACCGGCGCAGCGCAAGAAATTGCAGGGCAAGATCACCCATGTGTTTCACCTCGCGGCTATCTACGATCTGAAGGCGGACGCCGCTGCGCAGGAGGCCGCCAACATCAAGGGTACGACGCACGCTGTCCGCTTCGCCGAGGCCGTCGCGGCGAAGCACTTCCATCACGTGAGTTCCATTGCCGCGGCAGGACTTTATCCCGGCACCTTCACCGAAGACATGTTCGACGAAGCGATCGGCCTGGAGAACCCCTATTTCAGGACCAAGCACGATTCCGAGGGGATCGTTCGCCAAAAGTGCTCGATCCCGTGGCGCATCTACCGGCCCGGAATCGTGGTGGGCGACTCCAGGACCGGCGAGATCGACAAGATCGACGGCCCCTATTACTTCTTCAAGCTGATCCAGAAGATGCGGCGCGCGATGCCGGCCTGGATGCCGGCCATAGGGATCGAAGGCGGCCGGATCAATATCGTGCCGGTGGACTACGTGGTCGAAGCCATGAATTACCTGGCGCACAAGCAGGGACTCGATGGCCGCTGTTTCCACTTGACCGATCCCAAGCCCAAGCGCATCGGCGAGGTGCTCAACCTGTTCGCCGAGGCCGCGCACGCGCCACAGATGAGCATGCGGGTGGATGCGCGCCTGTTCAACTTCATCCCGGGCGCGATCAAGCAGGGCTTGCTGATGCTGCCGCCGATCCGGCGCATTTCACGGCAGATTTTCAAGGACCTTGGAATGCCGCCCGACGTGCTCCAGTTCGTCAATTACCCGACCCGCTTTGACTCGCGCGAAACCCAGAAGGCGCTCAAGCGCAGCGGTATCAAAGTCCCTCGACTGGACGACTACGCCTGGCGCTTGTGGGACTACTGGGAACGGCACCTGGATCCGGACCTGTTCATCGACCGCAGCCTGCGCGGACATGTGAATGGCAAGATCGTGGTGGTGACCGGCGGATCGTCCGGCATCGGAGAAGCCACGGCGTTGATGATGGCGCGCGCCGGTGCGCGGGTCGCCATCGTCGCGCGCGACGAAACCAAGCTGGCGGCGACGGTGCGGCAGATCGCAGAGGAAGGCGGGGAAGCGAGGAGTTTCTCAGCCGACTTGACCGACATGGAAGCCTGCGATGCCGTCATCGAGCGGATCGAAGCCGAGATGGGCCACGTCGAAATCCTGGTCAACAACGCCGGGCGCTCGATCCGGCGGGCGATCTCCGCATCCTACGACCGCTTCCATGATTTCGAGCGCTGCATGCAGCTCAATTACTTCGGCAGCCTGCGCCTGATCATGAAGGTACTGCCCGGCATGGCGAAGAAACACCATGGTCACATCATCAACATCTCCTCGATCGGCGTGCTTTCCAATGCGCCGCGGTTTTCCGCCTACGTGTCTTCCAAGGCCGCGCTCGACTCGTTTTCACGCTGCGCGGCCGCCGAGTTCAGTGACGCCGGCGTGCATTTCACGACGATCAACATGCCGCTGGTGCGCACGCCCATGATCGCGCCGACCAAGATCTACGAAAACCTGCCGACCATTACGCCCGACGAGGCCGCGGTGATGGTAAAACAGGCCGTGATCTACAAGCCGCAGCGCATCGCAACGCGGCTCGGAATATTTGCGCAGGTGCTGCACGCGGTGGCGCCGAAAGTGTCCGAGATCGTCATGAACAGCGCCTTCCGGATGTTCCCCGATTCCGCGGCGGCCAAGGGCGTCAAGGATCATCAGCACGCTGCTACGCAGGAACAGTTGGCGTTCGCGAGCCTGATGCGAGGCATTCACTGGTAAAGGTTGCTACGCACCGCCATGATCAAGCCGGGAGCCCAGCGCCTGCGGGAGATGCTGGCGCGCAACCACGCCATAGCGCAGCGTGTGCAGGAGGCGGACTTTCCGCTCACGCAGTTCAACAGCCTGCAGCAATGGCAGCGTGCCCGCATCGCCCGCAGTTTCGAAGACCTGGCGCAGAGGCGAGGATACCGGCCGGCCGTGCAATTCTTCCTGAACGAGTTGTATGGCGGCCTGGATTTCCAGCAACGCGACCAGGACATGGGGCGCGTCATGCCGGTGATGATCCACTTCCTGCCCGACCGGACGCTGGGAACCATGTCCGAGGCTTTCGAACTGCAGGCCGTCAGCCTGGAATTCGACATGTCAATGGCCGGCGAGATGGCGCAGCGGGGGCAGGTCGGCCTCGACATGCAGACCTACTGCGAGGTGTACCGCGCCGCAAACGACCAGCCCGGCCGCGAACGGCAGATTCTGCTGATCCGCAAAATCGGCTACGACCTGGACAAATTGGTCCGCTGGCCCCTGGTCAATTACCTGGTGCGGCTGTTGCGCGGACCGGCGCACGCGGCGGGGTTCGGTAACCTGCAGGAGTTCCTGGAAAACGGCCTGGCCGCATTCCGCGCACTCGAGGATCCCGCCTGGTTCATCGAGACGATTTACGCAAGGGAGTGGGGTGCCATGAAACAAATGTTTGACGGCGCCAGGCAGCCGTTCGGGTTTTAGGACCTGTTAACACTACGTGGCCTCATGCTGTCGCAGGCCCTAGACGAAGGTGCAACCGAAATGGTCCCGCAAATAACGGGTGATCTCATGTTCGATCTGGGGTTTCAGGAACATCAGCATCAGGCCGAGCCGCGCCTCGATGCGAATTTCCCGCTCGCGGACCGTGATGGTGCCGTTCACGCCCGGACGTTCGAACAGGATATGGTCGCCCTCCCAGCCGTAGTCGATATCGAACTTGCGCGCCAGGTCGCCGGCCAATTCGTCGGCGGCGGCCTGGGCAGCGTCCCGGCTCATCGAGTGGCGGGCGTGCATATCGATATAGGACATGGCAGCGGCCTGCAGGTGTCAAAGTGCCCAAGTGTACGGTGCTGGGCAGTCCCGTACCAGACCCCGCGGGGCGGCGGGGCCGGATGAGGGCCGGTACCCGCAGGCTACTGCTGGCGTTGCCGGTTCTGCTGGCATTGCTGTTCCTGGCCGCTTACCTGCTGGTCGACGCCTGGCTGGAAGGCGCCGGGGGGCGGCGCGCGCTGGAGCGCGCGCTGCAGGACCGCATCGGATTGCCGGTTCGGCTCGAGGGAGAGTTCAGGGTGATGTTGCTCCCCTCGGTCGGAGTTTCCGGCACCGCGCTGGTCGTGGGAGAGCCAGGCCCGGCCACTGAGTTGCTGCGCAGTGACAGGTACGCGGTGGCACTGGCCCTGGAACCGTTATTCCACCGCCGCTTGTTGATTGAATCTGTCGAGTTCGGCAGCGGGACCTTGCACCTGGAGCGTTGGCCCGAGAGTGAAGAGCCATCAACCGGCGCGGCGCACTCCAGCGTGCAGCTGCCGGAAATCGAACACCTGGAAATCCTGGATTTCAAGGTGTTCGCCGCGGCAGATGGTGATCAGCCCTACCTGTTGCGGGAACTCAGTATCAAGCAGTTCGCGGCGGGCCGGGCCAGCCCCTTCCGGCTGGAAGTGCAGGACTACGGCGCGTGGGACGGTAGTCTGACCTGGGACCCGCAGCGCTCAGCGCTGGACGTGACGGCGGCCGGTGCGGGGTTCTGGTCCGGTGAAATCCGGCTGCACGCCCGTGCGTTGCTGGATGCCGGTACGGGCAACCTGGCACTGGACTGGGCCGGTGGCGCGGAAGACTCCGGGCGGGGGCGCGAGGCCCGGCTTTCCCTGACCTATGCGCTGGTTGCCGGAGGCGTGCGGATGCACGGTATTCGCCTGGCGGCGGAACCCTTGCTGGTCGAGGGCGAGGGTTGTCTGTTGACCGGCGCACGACCCGCGCTGCATCTCGAACTCGCCGCCGGGCGGGTGGATGCGGACGCCCTGCCGGACTGGGCGGCACTCACCGGCCCCACGGAGACAGAGGCCGCGGACACGGCCGTGGGGCTGGACCTGAACATCCGCCTGAAAGCCGCGGAAATGCTGGCGGGCGGCGCGGTCGCCCGGCAGGCGGTGCTGCAAGTGGGGGGGGTGCCGGACTGCACCCTGGCGGACGCCGCGACCGCGGATTGAACCACCCGGATCGGTATGCTTGCAGGGGGCGAGCCTATACAATAGAAGTTTTCGCCCAGATGCTGACGACGGGGACGCTGGTTTGAGTAAAAAGCACGAGGACAAGGCCGGCCTGGCGGAGGTGCGGAGCGAGATCGATCGACTGGACGAGCAAATCCAGGCGCTGATCAGCGAGCGCGCGCGGCTTGCGTTCCGGGTTCGGAAAAGCAAGGGCGAGACGCAGCAAGCCGTGGATTTGTATCGTCCCGAGCGCGAGGCGCAGGTTCTCAGGGGCGTGCTGGAGCGTAACCAGGGCCCGCTCAGTGACAGCGAGATGCTGCGCCTGTTTCGCGAAATCATGTCGGCTTGCCTGGCACAGCAGGAGCCGCTCAAGGTGGCGTACCTGGGTCCCGAAGGCACCTTCACGCAGCAAGCGGTCCACCGCCACTTCGGACACTCCGTTCACGCGATCGGGTTGCCCGCCATCGATGGCGTGTTCGAGCAGGTGCAATCCGGTGACGCCGATTTCGGCGTGGTCCCGGTGGAAAATTCATCACAGGGTATCGTCAGCCACACGCTCGACATGTTCCTGCTGTCCGACCTGAAAATCTGCGGGGAAATCGAGTTGAGGGTGCATCAGAACCTGCTCACGCTGGCCAAGAGCGTGGCGCAGATTGAGCGGGTCTATTCACATGAGCAATCCCTTTCGCAGTGCAAGAACTGGTTGCGCGCCCACCTGCCGGCGGTCGAGCTGATCGCCGTCGGCAGCAACAGCGAGGCCGCGCGCCGTGTGCGCAATGCGCCCGAGGCGGCCGCCATCGCCGGACGGGTTGCGGCGGAAGTGTACGGGCTGCCGGTCCTGTTCGCCGATATCGAGGACCACGCCGACAACACGACACGCTTCCTCGTGATCGGCCGGCAGATTTTCGCACCGTCGGGGAGCGACAAGACGACGCTGCTGCTGTCCGGGCATGAAGGCCCCGGTTTGCTGTATCGCCTGCTCGAACCGTTCCAGGTGCATGGCGTGAACATGACCCGCATCGAATCCCGGCCGTCACGGCTGGGCAAGTGGGCCTATGTGTTCTTCGTGGACGTCGAAGGACACGCCGAAGACGAGAAGGTCGCCGCGGCTCTGCAAGACCTGAAGAAGGTCAGCAAGCTGTCGCGGGTGCTGGGCTCTTATCCGCGTGCGGTGCTCACCCCCTCATGATCCTGGTCACCCAACCGGCAGCGGGCCCGCTGCTGGGTGAACTGCTGCCGCCGGGCGATAAATCGATTTCGCACCGCGCCCTGATTTTTGCCAGCCTGGCGCAGGGGCAGTCGCGCATTCGGGGCTTGCTCGACAGCGAAGACGTGCAAGCCACGGCCAGTGCGTGTCGGCAACTCGGCATGACCGATCGCTTCGAGGGTGACGAGAGAATAGTCGAGGGTGTGGGCGAGCGCGGCCTGCAGCCACCCGCCGCGCCGCTCGACATGGGCAATTCCGGTACGGCCATGCGCCTGCTGGCCGGAGTCCTGGCCGCTCAGCCCTTCGACTCCGAACTGACCGGGGACGCGTCGCTGAGCCGTCGTCCCATGACACGGATCGTCGCGCCGCTGGGGCAAATGGGCGCTCGCATCGAGACTTCGGCGAACGGCACGCCTCCACTGAAGATTTCGGGCAGATCCGACTTGCGCGGTATCGACTATGAATCGCCCATCGCCAGCGCGCAGGTCAAGTCCTGCCTGCTGCTGGCCGGCTTGTATGCCAGTGGGCACACCAGTGTGCGGGAACCGCTGCGGAGCAGGAATCACACGGAGCTCATGCTGCCGGCGTTCGGTGTTCCGCTGGTCGGAGATTGCGGCGTCAAGGGCGGCAGCCACCTGGCCGGGACGTCGCTGCGGGTGCCGGCCGATATTTCCTCCGCCGCGTTTTTCCTGGTCGCCGGCGCGCTGGTTCCCGGCTCGGATGTGCTGCTGCGCGACGTGGGCCTGAACGAGACCCGTGACGGCATCGTCCACGTGCTGCAGTCCATGGGCGCCGACCTGGCTATCCGGAACCGCCGCCGTTTCGGCGGCGAAGCCGTTGGCGACATCCGGATCCGCTATGCGGGGCTGCTCAAGGGCGTGGACATTCCGCCGGAGCTCGTGCCTTCACTGATCGACGAACTGCCCGTCATCCTGGCACTGGCCGCGGCGTCGCAAGGCACCACCCGGTTGCGCGGAGCCGCCGAACTGCGGGTCAAGGAGAGCGACCGCCTGGCGGTGATGGCGCGAGGATTGGAGACGCTGGGTGTGGGTCTGCGCGAGTACCCGGACGGGATGGACGTAGAGGGCGGGCCGGTCAAGGGCGGGCGTGTCGATGGGGCAGGGGACCATCGCTGCGCGATGAGCTTCTGCGTTCTCGGCCAGGTCGCGTCTGCAGCCGTCAGCGTGGCCGGCTGCGAGAACATCGACACCTCCTACCCGCGGTTTGTTGATGATCTGAAGAGCGTCGGCGGCGCGATTGGACCGGATGGGTCGGGCGACCATCGCGGCTGAAGCCGCTCCCACAGAGCGGCGCTGGAGCATTGCGTGAAACAAGCGGATCATAACGTACCGGTAATCGCCATTGACGGCCCGGGTGGCTCGGGCAAGGGTACAATCGCCGCGCTGCTCGCCGAGCGCCTGGGCTGGCGCCTGCTGGACAGCGGAGCACTGTACCGGCTGGTGGCCGTTGCCGCCATGGATCGCGGGATCGCGGCCGATGACGAGGCGGCGCTGGGTTCACTGGCCGCCGGCCTGGATGTCGAGTTCGCGGTGGCCGATCATGGCATGGTGGTTTGGCTGGACGGCCGGGACATCACGAGCCGGCTGCGTTCGGAAGAGGTGAGCGCCTTCAGTTCCCGCGCCGCCGCTCTGCCCGCCGTGCGTGCGGCCCTGGTGCACCTGCAGCGCGGTTTTCTCCGTCCGCCCGGGCTGGTTGCCGATGGCCGCGACATGGGTACGGTGATCTTCCCGGACGCGCGGCTGAAGATTTTTCTGACCGCCAGCGCCGAGGCAAGGGCGAAAAGGCGACATAAGCAGTTGAAAGAAAAAGGAGAAAGTGTTAATCTCTCGCGCCTTTTCCGGGAGATTAAAAAGCGTGACGACCGTGATCGGTCAAGGGCGGTATCCCCGCTCATGGCCGCGCCCGACGCCCACCTTATCGATTCGACGGAATTGAGTATCGACGAAGTGCTGCAGAAGATTCTTAAGTTACTTGAAGAATCCAGAGCATCTCTTTGAATTTTAACGGGCATTTGCCCCACAACCCTGGGTGGATGGTTGCCGCGATCAAACCCTTTAGGCAGCCCATCCGTGAGTAAACATCAACATGACTGAAAGTTTCGCAGAATTATTTGAACAGAGCCTGGCCGCACAGAACCTGAAGCCGGGCGCCATCGTAACCGGCACCGTTATGGAGATTCGCGACGACTCGGTCGTCGTCAACGCCGGTCTGAAATCCGAAGGAATCGTTCCCATCAGCCAGTTCCGCAACCTGCAGGGCGAACTGGAAGTGGCCGTGGGTGACGAAGTCCAGGTCGCGCTGGATACCGTGGAAGACGGTTTTGGCGAGACCCGGCTGTCCCGTGACAAGGCCAAGCGCGCCCTGGTCTGGGACAAGCTGGAAGGCGCTTTCGAAGACGACAACACCGTCGAGGGCAAGATCAGCGGCAAGGTCAAGGGTGGCTTCACCGTGGACATCGAGGATATCCGCGCGTTCCTGCCCGGTTCGCTGGTGGACGTCCGTCCGGTGCGGGATCCCGCTTACCTGGAAGGCAAGGATCTGGAATTCAAGATCATCAAGCTCGACCGCAAACGCAACAATATCGTTGTTTCGCGGCGGGCAGTGGTGGAATCCGAGTTCAGCGCAGAGCGCGAAGCCCTGCTGGAACGCCTCGAAGAGGGCGTTATCGTCAAGGGCGTGGTCAAGAATTTGACCGATTACGGCGCATTCCTGGACCTGGGCGGAATCGATGGGTTGCTGCACATCACCGACATGGCCTGGAAGCGGGTGCATCATCCCAGCGAAGTGGTCAATGTGGGCGATGAACTGGATGTCCGCGTGCTGCGTTTCGACCGCGAGCGCAACCGTGTTTCGCTGGGCCTCAAACAGCTCGGCGATGATCCCTGGAATGACCTGTCGCGCCGTTACCCGGTGGGTACGCGCCTGTTCGGCAAGGTCTCCAACATCACCGATTACGGCTGCTTCGTCGAGATCGAAGATGGCGTCGAGGGCCTGGTTCACGTTTCCGAGATGGACTGGACCAACAAGAACGTCAATCCCGCCAAGGTCGTGCACACCGGTGACGAGGTCGAAGTCATGGTGCTCGACATCGACGAAGAGCGCCGCCGCATTTCGCTGGGCATGAAGCAGTGCCAGGCGAACCCCTGGGAGTCTTTCGCCGCGACACACAACAAGGGCGACAAGGTCACGGGTGCGATCAAGTCCATCACCGACTTCGGCATCTTTATCGGTCTCGACGGCGGCATAGACGGACTGGTGCACCTTTCCGACATCTCCTGGCAGGACATCGGCGAGGAGGCGGTCCGCAACTATCGCAAGGGCGAAGATCTGGAAGCCGTGGTGCTGGCCGTGGACCCGGAACGCGAGCGCATTTCGCTGGGCATCAAGCAACTGGACCAGGATCCGTTCGCGACCTACATGGCGGCCCACCCGCGCGGTTCCATGGTCAAGGGAACCGTCAAGGAAGTGGATGCCCGCGGCGCCGTGATCGAACTGGTGGAAGGCGTGGAGGGTTATCTGCGCGCTGCCGACATCAAGGAAGAGCGCGTCGAGGATGCAACCCGCGAGCTCAAGGTCGGCGACGAAGTCGAAGCCAAGTTCATCAGCCTCGACCGCAAGAACCGCACGCTCAGCCTGTCGATCCGTGCGAAGGACGACGCCGAGATTGCAGAGGCCCTGAAAGAATACAAGCAGGGCAGCGCCACCGGCGGCACCACCTCCCTGGGCGACTTGCTCAAGGAACAGTTGGAACAGGAGTCCTGAGGCGGCATCCGGGCTCACTTATCGGACCAAGGGGGGCTGGGACTTCCGGCCCCCTTGGCACGAGCCAAAGCGTGTGACATGACCTTACGACAACAGGATCAGGGATAGCAGGAGTTGTTATGACAAAGTCCGAATTGATCGATCAGCTGGCCGAATTCCAGCGCCACCTCGCCCACCTGGATGTGGAACTGGGTGTTAAATCGGTGCTGGAGCAGATGAGCGCAGCTCTGGCCGATGGAGAACGGATCGAGATCCGCGGTTTCGGCAGCTTCTCTTTGCATTACCGCGCACCGCGCATGGGGCGCAACCCCAAAACCGGCGAGTCGGTCGCGCTGCCGGGCAAACACGTACCCCACTTCAAACCGGGCAAAGCCCTGCGCGAGCGCGTCGACTTCCCGGACAAGTGAGTCCGTGTACCGGATCGCTTTCATTGTCATTGCGGCCCTGGCGGTTGTCGCCGGGCTCCTGATCGGTACGCTCAATTCCGAGGTCGCCTCTCTCGCCCTCCTCTGGTTGCGGCTGGAATGGCCGCTCGGCTTGATCCTGCTCTGCGCCGCTGCCGCGGGCCTCGTGCTGGGCGTGCTGCTGGCCTGGCTTTTCAGCATTTTGCCGTTGCGGGCGCGGCTGCGCAAAGCCCTGCGCAAGGACAATGGCTTCGGCTCGGCGGGTACGCTGAAGGCAATCGATGATTGAATACCTGTTGCTCTTGCTGCTGCCGGTGGCCGTGTACTTTGGCTGGTGGCTGGCCAGGGCATTCGGGCGACGCTCTATCAACAAACGCAACCGCCTGTTCAGTGACCAGTATTTCCAGGGCTTGAACTACCTGCTCAATGAGCAACCCGACAAGGCCATCCAGGTGTTTCTCGAGCTGGCCGAGGTCAACCAGGATACGGTCGAAACCCACATGGCGCTGGGCAACCTGTTCCGGCGGCGCGGCGAAGTCGACCGGGCCATCCGCTTTCACCAGAACATCATTGCCAAGCCCGGGCTTGGCCCCGAGCAGCGCACGCAGGCGCTACTGGAACTGGGCGAGGACTACATGCGCGCCGGGCTGCTGGATCGCGCGGAACGGCTGTTTTCCGAACTGATCGAGACCGACGCGCACACGCCGTCGGCACTGCGCAGCCTGCTGGAAATCTATCAGCAGGAAAAAGACTGGGAGAAAGCGCTGGAGCAGGCGCAGCGCCTGGAGCAGGTCAGCGGCGAACACATGGGCCACGTCATGGCGCAGTTCAGCTGCGAACTGGCGGAGAACGCGCTGGCGGAAAATGACCGCGAGGCGGCCCGGCGCCACCTGCGCCAGGCGCGGCGGAACGATCCGAGGAGCGTGCGGGCCCGGTTTCTGCTGGCCGACCTCGCCGCGCAGGAAGGTGACCCGGGCAGTGCGCTCGACCTCTACGAGGAAATTGCCGAACTCGATACGGATTACATTCCGGAAGTGCTCGAAGATTACCGCGAAACAGCCGTCGTCGCCGGCGAAACGCAGCGATACCGGAATAAGCTCGACGAATGGGCAGCGCGCTACAAAGGCATTTCGCTGATTCTCAAGCTGACGGATTTTATTGCCAGCGAACAGGGTGGGGATGCCGCCGGCCAGTTTCTCGTCGAGGCCCTGACCAACAAGCCATCGGTCAAGGGCCTGGACCGGCTCATCGAGCTGAAAGCGGGCGGCAGCCTCGATACGGAGTCCAGTAACGACATATTAAAAGCAGTCACCACACGCCTGCTGACCCGTCAGCCGCGCTATCGCTGCCATCACTGCGGATTCAGCGGCCAGTCGCATCACTGGCTGTGTCCGAGCTGCAGGAACTGGAACACCACGAAACGGATCCAGGGGGTCCTGGGCGAGTAGCGCCGGAACCGGCATGGGCAGCGCGGAGGACATGGCCTATCTGCTGGTGATTGCCCTGACCGTGGTTCTTTCTTGGGTCCTGACCGGCCTGGCGACCTGGTATGCCTCACGCCTTGGCCTGTTGGACCATCCGGGCGACCGCCACAGCCACAGGCACCCCACGCCACGTGGTGGTGGGGCCGGCCTCGTGCTGGCCATGGCAGCGGCTTCAACGCTCTTCGTGCCGGCCTCGATGCCGGACTACTGGCTTTCCTGCGCGCTGCCGGGATTCGTCGTGCTGGCCATCACCGGCTGGTGGGACGACCATCGTTCGCTAAGCGTGCGCTTGCGTATTCTCGTTCAGCTGGCAGTCACGGTGTACCTGCTAGCCTGCGTAACAGGTAGTGGCTGGATCGCAGGCATGATTCCACTGGCGGTAGCGGGCTTATTCGTGATCTGGATGACCAACCTGTATAACTTCATGGACGGCAGTAACGGTATGGCGGGGTTGCAGGGTGTGTTCGCGGGCAGCGTACTGGCAGCGCTCTATTGGCTGTCCGGCGATGGCCAGTCGGCCCTGCTGGGCCTGTTGCTGGCAGCTGCCTGTGCGGGTTTCCTGCCCTGGAACCTGGGTCGTGCACGGGTCTTCATGGGTGACGTCGGCAGTCTCGCACTCGGTTTCGGATTCGCCGCCGTGTTGGTTCACGGGGTGAGTTCCGGCGCGTTTACACTGCCCGTTGGCTTGCTGGTCATGTTGCTGTTTCTGACGGACGCGACACTGACTCTGCTGGCCAGAGTAATAAGGGGAGAGCGGTGGTATAATGCGCACCGGCAACACCTGTACCAGCGGCTGATTGCACACGGATGGTCGCACGGCCGGGTTGCCATGCTCTACCAGGCTATCAATCTGGCCCTGGTCCTGCCGGGAATTGGAGTTGCAGTCCATTACCCGGTGCTGGCCTGGCCGGTCACATTGCTGCTGGTTCTGGTTTTCTCGGCCGGCTGGTTGGTGTTGACGGGAAAATTTGGAGTGCTCGCTAAAGCGGGATAAGAATATGAATCCAATGCGCATTCTGCGGCATCCGCGCGCGGCCGTCGTGATCCACGACCTCTTCATGGTCGCCCTGGCCTGGCTGGCAGCCGGCTGGATCATCAATCGGAGCGGTTTCAGCGGCATCATCGCGACGCTGCCACTGGGCGCCGAGTTGCTCCTGGTGTTGGGCGTGCAGGGCCTGATCCTGTGGTCAACCGGTTTATACAAGGGCTTGTGGCGATTCGCCAGCTTTCCCGACCTGTGGAACATCGCACGGGCCTCTGCCTTCGGGACCCTCCTGATCATCACTGCACTGACTATTTTTTACGGCGCTGCGGTACGGCAAGTGCTGGGCCCACTGCTGGTTTATCCGGCCATCCTCTTCCTGGCGCTCGGTTTGCCGCGCATGTGTTATCGCTTCTGGAAGGATTCGCGGTTGCCGGATACCTCGAAGGTCAGCGGCTTGCAGCGGGTATTGGTGCTGGGTGCCGGGCGCTCGGGCGCCCTGCTGGAACGCGAGCTGCGTCATCGCGGCGCCTCCGAAGTGGTCGGATTCCTGGATGACGACGCGCGCCTGCGCGGTGCACAGGTGCACGGCATCCCGGTGCTGGGCGCCATCGATCAATTGCCCCGGGTCAGCCGCGAAGTCGGCGCCGACCTGGCCATCATCGCGATGCCTTCGGCCACCAACCAGCAAATGCAGCAGGTGGTAGAAATCTGTGAGAGAAGCGAGATCGAATTCCGCACGCTACCGACTCTGAACGACCTGGGCAACAAGGCCACGCGAATCGATGATCTCAAGCGCGTGGCGATCGACGACCTGCTGGGGCGCGAGCCGGTTTCGCTGGTGTGGGACTCCATTCGCGACGGGCTTGCCGGCAAGCGCGTCATGATCACCGGTGGCGGCGGATCGATCGGTTCTGAGTTGTGCCGGCAGATCGCCCGGCTGAACCCGGTCGAGCTGATCATCATCGACAACAGCGAGTATGCGCTCTACCGGATCGATCATGAACTGCAGAGCGACTTCCAGGACCTGGTTTTCTACAGTGTGCTGGGCGACATCTGCGACCCTGCCACCGTGGAGAAAGTAGTTGGCGAGTACCGTCCCGACGTGATCTTCCACGCGGCCGCATACAAGCACCTGCCTATCCTGCAAACCCAGATTCGCGAAGCCTTTCGCAACAATGTGCTCGGCACGATGCGGCTGTCCGAGGCGGCCGAGCGGCACCAGGTGGAAACGTTCGTGCTGATCTCCACCGACAAGGCAGTCAATCCGGCCAATATCATGGGCGCGACCAAGCGCGTGGCCGAAATGTACTGCCAGAACATGGACGCGCGCGCCCATACCCGCTACATCACGGTCCGGTTTGGTAACGTGCTGAATTCGAACGGCAGCGTCGTGCCGCTGTTCAAAGAGCAGATTGCCAAGGGCGGGCCCGTCACGGTCACGCATCCGGAAATTTCACGCTACTTCATGACGATTTCCGAGGCCAGCCAGCTGATCATGCAGGCCGCGGTGCTGGGCAGCGGCGGCGAAATCTACGTGCTCGACATGGGCGAGCCGGTCAAGATCACTTACCTGGCCGAACAGCTGATTCGCCTTTCCGGGATGGTGCCCGGACGGGACATCCAGATCATTTACACGGGTCTGCGGCCGGGCGAAAAGCTGTTCGAGGAACTGTTCCACGAGCTCGAGCCCTACGAGCAGACCCAGCATGAGAAGATCTTCCTGGCGCATCCACGGCAAGCCGACTGGGGCGATCTGAGCGCCGAATTGCGCGTCGCGGAGATTGCGGTGACGCGCTACGACACCAAGACCCTGAAGCAGATCCTGTTGAGACTGGTGCCCGAACTGGCCAGGACCTCGATCAGCACCAAGCCGGGCGCGGCAGAAGTCATCTCGATTTACCGGGCCAGTTAGGCCGATAAACAAACTTGACGGAAGGCGATGGACTCTCGAAAACGCATACGCAAAGCAGTATTTCCCGTGGCTGGCCTCGGTACCCGGTTCCTTCCGGCGACCAAGTCCATTCCGAAAGAGATGCTGCCCATCGTCGATAAGCCGCTGATCCAGTACGCGGTGGAGGAGGCGCTGGAAGCCGGGATCGACACGCTGATCTTCATCACCAGCCGCAAGAAGCACGCGATTTCGGACCACTTCGACTCGGAGTTCGAGTTGGAGACCAGGTTGGCTGCCGACGGCAAGAACGATTTGCTCGAGCGCATCGTCGGCATCGTTCCTGATCATGTGAACCGCGTGCACGTCACGCAGCCGGAGGCCCTGGGCCTGGGCCATGCCATATTGTGCGCGGAGTCGGTAGTCGGCGATGAGCCCTTCGCCATCCTGCTGGCTGACGACATGATCCGTAACGACGGCGCGGGTGCTTTGGCGCAGATGATCGATCTCTACAGGCAGACCGGGGCCAGTGTCATCGGCGTGGAGGAGGTTGCCGAGGAGTTGACCAGCAGTTATGGCATCGTCGGCGTGCGTGAGAATCCAGCGGGCCACATGGCCATAGAGACCATCGTGGAAAAACCACAGCCGGCAAACGCACCTTCGCGGCTCGGCGTGGTTGGCCGCTACGTGTTGGACCCCTCGGTTTTTGCCCAGCTGCGCCACGTGCAGGCAGGCGCCGGGGGCGAGATCCAGTTGACCGACGGCATCGCCGCCCTGCTCGCCACGCACCCGGTCCTGGCGCTGCCGCTGGTCGGCGAGCGTTACGATTGCGGCAGCCGTCACGGCTTCATCAAGGCAACCATCGAATACGCCGTGGACCACGATGACATCCGCGAGGACATGCTCGACCACATGCAGGCTGTGCTCGCCAGGGAAGGGCGGCTTTGACCCAGTGTCTTGGGACAGGACACTAGCGCATGCCCCGGATCAGACCGCAAGTCGAATGGCCGCATGGCGCCGTTGCCCGTTTGCAGCACCGCTCCGAGGTGCTGGCCGACAACCCCTGGGACGATCCGGTGGAGCGCGAGGTGGCGGTGTACCTGCCGCCCGGGTACTCGGAGTCGGATCCGCCCTACGTCGCCCTGTGGGACCTGGCAGCCTTCACCAATGCCGGTCCGGGTCACCTGAACTGGCGTAACCACGGCGAAAACCTGCCGGCCCGGCTGGACCGGTTGATCGGTTCGGGCGCCATGGAACCCGTGGTCGTCGTGATCCCCGACTGCTACACATCCCTTGGCGGCAACCAGTATGTCAACTCGCCATCGGTTGGCCGCTACGCCGATTACCTGGTGCGGGAACTGGTCCCGTTCGTGGAAAGCCGGCTCAACCTGGTGCGCAACCGCGACGGGCGCGCGGTGTTCGGCAAATCCTCGGGTGGTTACGGTGCGCTGTACCACGCCATGCATCATGCGGATACCTGGGGCGCCGCCGCCAGCCATGCCGGCGACGTGGGCTTCGACCTGTTGTTCCGCGGCGAATTTCCCACGGTGTGCGGCGTGCTGGCCGGATATGAAGGGGATCCGCTGGCTTTTCTGCAAGCATTCTGGAACCGCAACCGGCCGTCGGGTCACGATTACTCCACCCTGATGATTTTGGCCATGGCCGCCAGTTACGATCCGGATCCGGACGACCCGGCCCGAATTCGCCTGCCCTTCGACCTGCGGACCTGCGAACTCGAGCCAGAGCGCTGGCAGCGATGGCTGGCATTCGACCCACTGACCCTGCTCGATCGACACAGCGAAGCGCTGCGCACTTTGCACGGGCTCTACATCGACGCGGGCCAATACGACCAGTACCATATCCAGTTTGGCACGCGGCGGCTTGCCGACGCCCTCGCCGAGCGCGGCATACCGCACCGCCACGAAGAGTTCGACGGGACGCATTCGGCGATTGACTGGCGCCTGGATCGTTCCTTGCCGTTCCTGGCGGCGGCCTTGAAAAACGCCGTCAGCGATTCAATTTAATGCACAATAGTGTCAACAATTCCCCCGGCTGGTCCCAGCGGCCGCCGTATTTCGCCAGACAGGCAGGATTATGATAACGATCACGGACACCGCCCAGGACTATTTCGCCCGGCTCATCGAACAGCAGGACGAGGCCGATCTCGGCTTGAGAATTTCCGTCAACCAGCCAGGCACCCCGGGCGCCAGCTGCGATCTTCAGTTTTGCCCGGCGGGCCAGAGCATGCCGGACGATCGCGTGATCGCATTCGAGAAGTTCAGCCTGTATGTCGCCCATCTGAGTGAACAGTGGCTCGAGCGGGCCGAAATCGATTTCGAGGAAGACGCCACGGGCGGTCAACTGACCATCAAGGCGCCGGGCATCAAGGGTTCGGAACCGGCCGAAGAGGCATCGCTGGAAGAGCGTGTCCAGTGGTTGCTCGAAACCGAGGTGAACCCGGCGCTCGCCTCCCACGGCGGCCGCGTCGCTCTGGTCGAAATCACCGAGCAGAAGGAAGTCGTGCTGCAGTTCGGCGGCGGCTGCCACGGCTGTGGCATGGCCGACGTCACCCTCAAGCAGGGCATCGAGCAGACCCTGACCCGCCATCTGCCCGAAATCACCGCGGTCAAGGACGCCACCGATCACCGCAGCGGCAGCAACCCCTATTACGCGGGCGATTCGCAGGGCGAATCCGCGATTTAGGGAATTCGTAGGACCGAATTTATTCGGGAACATCCTGTGTTTTTGCGGGGAGGAACCGGGCACCCCGGTCCAGGACACACGCGCGACGGCATTCCGCGAGCGCTTCTTCACCTTCGGCAAAACCGCACTCGCTCCATTGCCTGCGCTCAAGCCGTCCCTGGGCGCTCGGTAATTTGTTCCCGACAAATTACGGTCCTGCACCGGGGTGCCCGGTACCTCCTGGAAAGTCTTTGGTCCCGAATGAATTCGGTTTTACGGTTCCCGAATGAATTCGGTTTTACGGTTCCCGAATGAATTCGGTCCTACGGTTCCCGAATGAATTCGGTCCTACGGTTCCCGAATGAATTCGGTCCTACTGGATGGACAGGTCCTTGAGGCCGTCCTGGCTCGCATACCACGCCGCCAGGTCTTCGATGTCCTGGTCGCTGAGGTTGGCCGCCATCGGCGCCATGATGGCGTTTGTGCGGCGGCCGGCGCGGTAGTCGGCCAGCGCCTTGACCAGGTAATCCTCGTGCTGCCCGGCAAGGTTGGGGTAGATCGGCGCTATGCTCTTGCCGTCGAGACCATGGCAGGCCTGGCACACCTGGGACTTGGACTGCCCGGCCTCGGGGTCGCCCTTGGCCAGCAGCGTCGTCGGCAGGACCGCCAGCAAGAGTGCGGAAAAAAGTAATCTGTTCATGCTGTTCCAGCGCTTCATGAGAACCCCTTAACTGCCGTTGCCGAGTGATGCGAAGTAGGCAGCGATGTCTTCGATGTCCGTGTCGGACAGACTGGAGGCCTGCAGTTGCATGGTCGAATGATGACGTTCACCGTCGCGGTAGGCTCTGAGCGCCGCCGCCAGGTACTCGTAATTCTGTCCTCCGATCTTGGGCACTTTGTACGTCGGATAGACGTTGTTATAGCCGGGAATGCCGTGGCAGCCGGTGCAGGTATAGGCCTTGATTTTGCCTGCCTGCGCATCTCCGGCCTGTGCGCCGTCAGCCGGCAGCACCAGGCAGGCCAGCATCAGCAGTGCTGCAGAAAGAATCGGGTTTCGCATCGCGGTCTCGTGTTTTGTTTATTTGAATCCGAACAGGCGGCGATTATACCTGCTGTTTCCGGTCAAACCAACGCCGTGACGGGATTATCGAGCCTTATCCGGGCATGCAGGATCGCGCCACCGGCCAATTTGTGCGCTTTTGCACCAATCCTTTTCCATTCCCTGTAACGCTTCCGCCATTCGAGGCGTCTGAATTCCGAGGGGCCTGTTGGTTTTTTCGACGTGGCCCGCTTATTGCATCCAAACCGGGTGGAAGAGACCTCTATAGAGGCAGCAGGCTGGACATGACCAACGGCATATGGGCACAGGGTTTTACTGTGTTAGTGTTATACATATATAAAACACCAAAGGTTGAGCGGACATGATGAGTGGAATGGGCGGGAAGGCAGTCAGGCGATTCGGTTGGGCCGCAGTGATTCTGGCCGCATTGACGCTGCAAGGCTGCATGGACCATGCGGCGGGCAGCGATCAGGACCCCAAGCAGGCGGCCGACGCGAAGCAGGAACCGGCGATACCGGTTGAGGCCACCTCCGTCGCAAGCAGCGACGTGGCGGCGTTCTATTCCGGCACCGCCACGCTGGAAGCGGACGAGCAGGCAGTCGTGGTCGCCCAAATCACCGGCGTGGTACTGGAAATCGAAGTGGAAGAGGGCGATTTCGTCGAAGCGGGACAGGTGCTCGCCAAGGTCGAAACGAACCGTTACCGCCTCGAAGTGGAAAAGGCGGGCGCGGCGCTGAAGCGACTGGAAACCGACTACCAGCGCAAGAAGGAACTGTTCGAAAAGGAACTGGTCAGCGCCGACGACTTCGAACGCGTCAGCGCCGAGATGCAGGCGCAGCAAGCAGCCTACGACCTGGCCCGGCTCGATCTCGAATACACCAATATCCGCGCCCCCATCTCCGGATACGTGTCCGAGCGCATGGTGCGGGCGGGTAACCTGGTGAAGCTCCACGATCCGGTCTACCGGATCACCAGCTACGATCCCCTGCTGGCGGTACTGCACGTTCCCGAGCGCGAACTCAGCGTGCTGCACAAAGGCCTGGAGGTGTCGATGTCGCTGGACGCCTGGCCGGGCGAGAGCTTTGCCGGAGAAATCATCCGCATCAGCCCCGTGGTCGATCCCGGCACCGGGACATTCCGCGTAACGGCCAGGGTCGGCGATCGCGACCGGATGTTGAAGCCGGGCCTGTTTGGCCGGGTCGAAATCCTCTACGACCTGCATGAGAACGTGCCGGTGATACCGCGCAGCGCGGTGATCACCGAAGACGAAAGCAGCCATGTCTTCGTGATTGACGAGCAGGGCGCGGCCAGCCGCCGAGCCGTCCAGCTGGGTTACGAGCGCGCCGGGATGATCGAGGTCCGCGACGGCGTCACGACCGGGGAAACCGTCGTAACGGCCGGCAAGAGCAGCCTCAGCGACGGCGTCCGGGTGGAAGTGATCAGCATCGGTCAACAGCCCAGGGCATGAGCCCGGGCAGATGAGCACCTCTCCCATGAGCACGAAAACCCTGAAGTTGGTGGAGGTGGCCACGCGCCGGCGCGTGGCCATTTCCATGGCCGCCGTCACACTGGTGCTGTTTGGCCTGATTGCACTGCAGGACCTCAAGGTCAACCTGTTGCCCGACCTGTCCTACCCGACGCTGACCGTGCGCACGGAATACCGCGGCGCCGCGCCCGAGGAGATCGAGACCCTGCTGACCCGGCCCGTGGAGGAGGCGGTCGGCGTGGTCACCAACGTCCGGGCCGTCAAATCCGTGTCGCGGGCCGGTCAGTCCGACGTGATACTCGAATTTGCCTGGGGCACCGACATGGACCGGGCGGGCCTGGACGTCCGCGAAAAGCTGGAAGTGCTGCAACTGCCCCTGGAAGCCAGCCGCCCGCTGTTGCTGCGCTTCGACCCGGCCACGGACCCGATCATGCGCTTCGGCTTGACGCTGGGCGAAGCGGCAGGCGCCACCGACGAGACCTCGCTGAAGGTGCTGCGTCGCTATGCCGACGAAGAAATCAAGAAAGTGCTGGAGCCGGTCGAAGGCGTCGCCGCGGTCAAGATCAGCGGCGGCCTGGAAGACGAGGTGCAGATCGATATCGACCAGCGCAAGATGGCGCAATTGCGGCTGTCGCTGGAGGATCTGACCGCGCGGCTGGCTGCCGAGAACGTCAACGTGTCAGCGGGCCGCCTGGAGGAGGGCACCCAGCGCTACCTGGTCCGTACCATGAACCAGTTCGGCTCGGTCGAGGAATTCGGCGGCCTGATCGTCGCGCCGGGCAGCGGCCGCCCCATCTACCTGCGGGACATCGCGCAGGTCAGGGCGGGCTACAGCGAACGGGAAGCGATCATTCGCATGAATGGCCGCGAAGCCGTGGAAGTGGCCATTTACAAGGAAGGCGACGCCAACACCGTGAGCGTCGCCAACGGTGTGCGGGCGCGGATCGAGGAATTGCGCGAGGAATTGCCGGCCGGCGCGCAGATCGAGACCGTCGACGACCAGTCCGTATTTATCGACCGGGCCATCAGCGAAGTCATCAATGCCGCCATCCTCGGCGGCCTGCTGGCCGTCCTGGTCATTTTTGTTTTCCTGCGCAATGTCTGGTTCACCCTGACCATCGCGATATCGATTCCGGTGTCCATCATCGCGACCTTCTTCCT
>JAPHSB010000459.1 GCA_026193295.1 Lysobacterales bacterium | reverse complement strand
TTGATGCCGGCGATGCGCAGAAACTCGCGCATGTCGTCGCGGCCCAGCAGCCGGATTTTCAGGGCCAGCTTGCCCAGGGCCATCAGGTCGCTTTTCTGTTGCGTGATGCGGGGCGGGACCTGGTTGTGCAGTGCGCCGATCACCGCCGCGAATTTCGACATGAAGCGCCGATACTCGGTATAGGCGGCCTTGTCCTCCTGCGACAGTCCGCCGCCGTCCACTCGGTCCGCGCCGATCGAAAGGTGATTGCCGTCTTCGGCCAGGGCGACGGTCTCGAGATTCGCTTTCGCGATCTTCAGGCCATTCGAAGCCAGCGCCAGCTCCTTGGCGATGCCATCGTCGAGCAGGTACAAAAGGTGGGCAACGGAAGCCCGGAATCCCGGAGCGAATTCGCGAGTGGCCGCAGCGCCGCCGACTTGCCCGGCGGCTTCGAGTACCGTGACCTTGCGTCCGGCACGCGCGAGGTAAGCGGCGCAGACCAAACCGTTGTGGCCACCGCCAATCACTATGGTGTGCTGGGAGTTAATCATCGAGCCAGCCCTCCGGGACGGTGTTGGTTCGTTTCAAGTCGCCGAGGATCTCCCGCGCGGCATTGGCGCCCGGCGCGGCCATGACGCCACCGCCGGGACTGGTGGACGAGCCGCACATGTACATGCCTCTGACGGGGCCGCGGTACTGTGCATAGCCGGGCAGGGGGCGATTGAACAACAACTGGTCCATGGTCAGTTCGCCCTGGAAAATGTTGCCTTCGGTCAGCCCGACTTCGTCTTCGAGTTCGCGCGGGGTGCGGACTTCCATGTGCAGGATCAGGTCCTTGAAGCCCGGCGCGTACTCTTCGATCTGGTCGACCACGGTCTGGGCAAACTGCTGCACCTGCGCGTCGGTCCAGTCCTCGCCGTGAACCTTGGGCGGGACATACTGCACGAAGATCGACATGAAGTGCTTGCCGGGCGGCGTCATGGTCGGGTCGGTCAGCGAGGGAATCAGCATGTCGATATAGGGATCCTGGGACCAGATGCCGTTCTTCCAGTCGTCGTAGGCACGCTCCAGCCGTTCGGTGGAGTCGATCAGGTGCATGTCGGCGCGGTGCAATTCCGGGTTGCCGCGCAGGGCAGTGAAATCGGGCAGGCCGTCCAGCGCGATGTTGAGCTTGCCGGAGGACCCGCGGATCTTGAAATTCCGGACCTTCTTGAGGAATCCGGGATCCAGGTCTTTTGGATCGAAGCACTCGAGGAAGGTACGGGGCAGGGTCATGTTGGAGACCACCACGTCCGCATAGTACTCGTCGCCATTCTCCAGGGCCACGCCCGTTGCGCGTCCGTTCTTGACGATGACCTGTTCCACGCCCGAACCGCATCGCGTTTCGCCACCGTAATCCGTGAAGCAGTCGTGCATGGCCTTGGCAATCGCGCCCATGCCGCCGCGTGCGAAACCCCAGGCGCCCATGCTGCCATCGACGTCGCCCATGGCGTGGTGCAGGAGTACGTAGGCCGTACCCGGCGACATGACACCGAGCGCGGAACCAATGATGCCGCTGCCCGAGTGCGAGGCACGCACCAGCGGGTTCTCGAAATACTCGTTCAGGAAGTCGGTGATGCTCATGGTGTAAAAACGCATCGTGTCGTAGATCAGGTCTTCGCCGAGTTTCAACGCCTCTTTGCCCATGTACATCATTTCCAGCAGGTCGCGCGGCTTGAACGAAGTCGGGTCAGGCGGCGTCCGCAACAGGAACTGCCGGATGAAGCGGCACTGGCGCATGATGTCACGGTCGTAGCGCACGGTGGCATCGGCATCCCGCTCGCTGTGCCGGGCGACTTCGCGGCGCGCCACGTCCGAATCGACATAGTTGCCGATGTAATCTC
The DNA here is from genome assembly GCA_026193295.1 of Lysobacterales bacterium. GTDB lineage: Bacteria > Pseudomonadota > Gammaproteobacteria > Xanthomonadales > SZUA-36 > CALKKN01. The sequence continues at coordinate 1,233 of JAPHSB010000459.1, read as the reverse complement.
CGTTCTGGGCAATCGTTACGCTGCCGCCGTAGGGCACTACCTGCAAACCGTATTTTGCGAGGTTCAGGTCCCGGTAGATTTCCGGGCGCAGCAGGCTGCACACATACGAGCAGTTGGAGTAAATCCAGTCCTGGTACTTGGGGAGACTGGTCGTGGCGCCGCCGATGAACTCGTTCTTCTCGACCACCAGGACCTTGAGTCCGGCCTTGGCCAGGTAAGCGCCGTTGGTGAGGCCGTTGTGGCCGGCGCCAATGACGATCGCGTCATATTTCTTGGTCACGGTTTTGCTCCGTTTTGGTGCCGTTTACGGTCGCCCGTCAGGCCGAGGCGGCCCGGGTGTCCGGCTTGTTGTAGTCAAGTTTTTCCATGGTGAGGTCGATGGCGCGCTCGAAGGCGGTCAGGGTCTGTGCCAGGCTGTCGTCCTTGGCGTGCGCTTCGCATATGAACCAAGGTTCGCGTGAATCCGGCTCGCATAATACGCCCAGTTCGTGCAGTTCGGGCGCCATGGTGTCATAAAAGGTGTAATCAGAATCCAGCCAGTCCCGGTAATTGCCCGGAGGCGTATCGTTGAAGAACAATCCTCCCATGGCAGGGTGCCCGACGAACGAATGTGGGATGTCACGTGCCGTGAGAATGCGGCTCATGCCCTCCTGCAGGGCAGTGCCATAGCTGGCGATGGTCTCAAGCGCGTCCGTTTCATCGAGGATCTCAAGGGTTTTCTCGGCTGCCGCCAGCGCCACCGAGTGGCAGGTGTAGGTGCCGCCGTGGACCACGCCATCACCCACCTGGCGCATGATGTCCTCGCGGCCGGCCACGACCGATATGGGATAGCCATTGCCCAACGCCTTGGCGAAGGTGCACAGGTCGGCCTTGATGCCCATCAGCTCCTGCACGCCGCCGCGCGCCACCCGGAAGCCGGTCTTGACCTCATCCACGATCATGATGACGTTGTACTTTTCGCACAGGTCCCGCGCGGCCTTCACGTATTCGTGCGTGGCGGTGATTGAGCAGCAATTGCCCATCATGGGCTCAATCAAAAAGGCGCCGATACTGTCGTGGTGCTTCTTCAGGATGTCCTCGAGGTAGTTGGCATCGTTCAGCGGCGTGAAGTGGGCCATTTTCTTCAGCATTTTCGGCACACCGTCGCTGTCCGCCTCGATAGACGGAGCACCGGTCTGCGGGTCCCAGTCCTCGATCTCGACATACCAAAGCACCGCGTCGAACACGCCGTGG
>JAPHSB010000021.1 GCA_026193295.1 Lysobacterales bacterium | reverse complement strand
GGATCTGGTCAGCGACGACGAAGGCGCCCGAAAGTGGGCAGGGATCCTGGCCGCTGCGCTGAGTCCGGTCCTGGCCGACGAGACATTATTCCGGCAACTTGGGGAAGACCTGCCGGCCAGTGCCGCGGAGGGGGCAGCGACAGCGAGGGTATGCCCGTGAGTGATGCTGACAACAACCGGATTCTCGAAGCGTTCGTCGACGAACAACGACCGGTGCTGGTCGCGGTCGATTTCTCCGAGGACTCCCGGGCGGCCGTCCTGTGGGCCAGCGCGTTTGCGGCCCGGGTCGGTGGCCGGCTGGTCCTGCTGCACGTCGTTCATGACCCGGCCGACCAGCCCGGTTATTACCGTTCCGTCGGTATGAAGCCACCGCAGACCATGGAGCAGGCCGCCGCGGGCATGCTTGACGATTTCGTCGCGCGACTCAAAGCCGAGCATCCCGAGCTGGCCACTCTACATTCCGCCGAGCACAAGCTGCTGAGCGGCCTGCCTCCCGGACGCATTGCGGAGGCTGCCGAACTCCTGCATGCCAGGTTGATCGTGATCGGCAGCCGCGGCATGACGGGTCTGCCACACCTTTTGCAGGGATCGGTGTCCGAGCGCGTTGTGGAACTGGCCAATGGTCCCGTAGTGGTGATCAAGGCCGAGGAAAATCAGCGCATCGCGGCCAAGAAGCGCAAGCAAGAGAAGAAGCAGAAGAAAAAACGCGAAAAACAACAGGGAAAGCAGTCCACCAGTGCGCTCAGGTCACCGGAGGACGCAGCGCAAGAGCGCGACGTGAGGGGGCCGGATCTCGCAGATGGCTAACCCGTTCACCAGTTTCGAACTGTGGGCGGGACTGTTTGGCGGACTGGCCCTGTTCCTGTTCGGCATGGACATCATGACGCAAGCCCTCAAGTCGGCCGCGGGCGACTACATGAAGGACTTGCTCAGCAAGCTGACCCGCAATCGCCTGGTGGGTGTTGGCGTGGGTGCGTTCGTCACGGCCATCATCCAGTCATCTTCGGTAACCACTGTGCTCCTGGTCGGCTTCATTTCCGCCGGGCTTATGTCCATGTCGCAAAGTGTCGCCGTCATCATGGGCGCCAACATCGGCACCACCATCACGGCTCAGATCCTGGCCTTCAAGGTCACCAAGCTGGCGCTGCCTATCATCGCGGTTGGTTTTGGCGTTGCCTTCACGGCCAAGCGTAACGAGTGGCGTCAGATTGGCATGATGATTCTCGGTCTCGGCATGGTCTTTTATGGCATGAGCGTGATGAGCGATGGCCTGCACCCGCTGCGCGCCTATCAACCGTTCATCGACTTCATGCTCAACCTGCAAAACCCGTTGCTTGGCGCCGTTGTCGGCATGGCCTTCACTGCATTGGTGCAGTCCTCTTCGGCGACCACCGGCATTCTCATCGTCATGGCCTCGCAGGGCTTGATCTCACTGGAACCGGCCATTGCCATCGCCCTGGGGGCGAATGTCGGGACCTGTGTCACGGCCGGCCTGGCGGTTATCGGCAAGCCGCGCGAAGCCGTGCGAGCGGCCGTCGTGCACACCCTGTTCAACGTGACCGGTGTCCTCATCTGGATTGGCCTCATCCCGCAACTCGCACAACTCGCGGAATGGATGTCTCCCGTCGCCGAAGGACTGAGCGGCGTGGATCACGTGGCTGCTGAAACCCCGCGGCAGATCGCCAATGTGCACACCTTCTTCAACATCGCCAACACAGTACTGCTGCTTGGTTTTACAACCCAGATCGCGCGCCTGGTCGAGTGGCTCATCCCGGACCGGCCCATAACCCCAGACGAGGCCTCGACGCCCAAGTACCTGGACAGCTCGCTGCTGACCACGCCCGCCATCGCGCTCGAGGCCGCTCGATTGGAAATCGGTCGGCTCGGCGAGCGCGTCAGCGAAATGGTGTCGGCCATCATGCCTGCCGCGATCAGTGGCACCCGGTTGCAGTTGGAGAAGGTCGCGGCGATGGACAAGTCGGTAGACGCCTTGCACATTGCGATTATCGAGTTCCTGGGCAAGGTCAGCAGCGCCAAGCTGAGTTCGCGCCAGTCCAACGAACTGATGCAGTTGGCTGAGGCTGCAAACGACCTCGAGCACATCGGGGACCGCATCGCCACCAGCATGGTGACTTCGGCGCGCAAACGCATCGACGAGGATGTCAGCGTATCGCCGCAGACGGCGCAGATGCTTACCGAGTACCACGCTTTCGTTGTTACCGCCCTGCAAGATGCATTGCAAGCCATCATCAAGGAAGACGCTCAGCTCGCCAAAGAAGTCAGTCAACGCAAGAAGAGCTTCCACGAATTGTCCAGGCGGTTCGTCGAGCACGGCTTTGGACGCCTGACGGCCGATGAGCCCAACCGGCTCAGAACCTATGCCCGCGAAATGGAAGTCATGGAAATACTCGATGGGGTATTCACCATTGTCCGACGCATCGCGCGCAGTCAACAGAAGCTCAAACGCTGATCAGCGCCCTGCCTGCCCAGCTGTTCCCTCCAGTACGCAAAGGCTCGTTCAAAGAGACGCGATGACGGCCAGCCGTTCCGCCGCCTGCCGCAGAGTTGTGTCCTTTTTGGCAAAGCAGAATCGAATGACGCGCTGATCCGGTGCGTTTTCATAAAAAACCGAAATGGGTATCGCCGCGACGCCATGCTCCTGCGTCAGCCAGGCGGCGAATTCCCGATCCGGAGCATCGTTGACCCTGCTGTAATCCGCCAACTGAAAAAAGGTCCCGCGCGATGGCAGCAGGTGGAAGGGCGAAGGCTTCAGCAGATCGCGAAACAGGTCCCGTTTACGCTGATAGAACGCAGCCAGATCCAGGTGGTGCCTTGGGTGATCCCGCAGGTAATCGGCCAGTGCATACTGCAGCGGCGTGGTCGTGCTGAAGTTGATGAACTGATGGATATTCAGGAACGCGTCGGTCAGTTCCGCCGGCGCCACGCAATAGCCGATGCGCCAGCCCGTCACGTGATAGGTCTTGCCGAACGAAAAAATGCAGAAACTGCGCTGCGCCAGATCCGGGTAGCGCAACAGGCTCAGGTGCTCGCGGCCGTCGAACACGAGATGCTCGTAGACTTCGTCGGACAACAGCAGGATGTCGTGGCGATCGATGACTTCCCGCAGCGCCTCGATATCCTCCGGGGCGAGCACGGCGCCGGTCGGGTTGTGCGGCGAGTTCAGCATGATCATCCGCGTGCGGTCCGTGATGGTGTCTCGCACACGCTGCCAGTCAATGCGGAAGTGGGGCGACTGCAACGGAATACGCCGCGCCACTCCGCCGTTCAGCCGGATGCCGGGCTCATAGGTATCGTAAGCCGGGTCAAAGACGATCACCTCGTCGCCGAGGTGGATGATTGCGGTCAAGGCACAATATATAGCCTCCGTCGCACCCGGGGTGACCACGACCTGGCGCTCCGAGTCCACCATGCAGCCATACAAGGCCCCCACTTTGGCTGCAATCTGTTCCTTCAATTCGGGAACACCGGCCAGCGGGGCATACTGGTTATGACCCTGCCCAAGGTGCCGCGCTACCGCGTCGTGCAGTTCCCGCGGGCCGTCGAAATCGGGATAACCCTGCGACAGGTTCACAGCGCCGAAGTCCTGCGCCATTTTCGACATGACAGTGAAGATCGTCGTGCCGGCTTCGGGAAGTTTGTTAGTGTAGGTCAAGGGAAGACGAATTCATCCTGTCTGGTTCGGCCCTTCCAAGTATATAAAACCTAACTTATCCTGCACGCTCTGAATCTATCGGCGCAACAAGGGAAAGCCCCGCGAACGTGACAGTCTTATTCCAACAATTCTTCCGCTCCCTGCTCCGCAGCTTCCAGGACCTGTTGCCGATCATCCTGGTGATCGGTTTTTTCCAGCTGGTCGTGCTGCGGCAGCCGGTACCGGAGCTCGGCCAGATTCTGCTGGGCGGCCTGATGGTGTTGCTCGGGCTGACTCTGTTCGTGCAGGGATTGCAGATGGCGCTGTTCCCGCTGGGCGAGGAGATGGCTTACAGCTTCGTCAAGAAAGGCAACCTCTGGTTTCTGCTGCTGTTCGCCTTCACGCTGGGATTTGGCACAACGGTGGCCGAGCCAGCCCTGATCGCGATTGCCGACGAAGCCGCCGGGATCGCCGCCGAGGGCGGCGTGATCGAGAACATTGAACCGGCGCGCACTGCCTATGCCGGCGGCTTGCGGCTGGTCGTCGCGCTGGCGGTCGGGATTGCCTTGCTGGTCGGTGTCATCCGCATCCTCAAGGGCTGGCCCGTGCAGTACCTGATTATAGGCGGCTACGTGGGCGTGGTGGTGATGACCGCCTTCGCTCCGCCTGAAATCATCGGGATCGCTTACGACTCGGGCGGCGTCACCACGTCTACGGTCACGGTGCCGCTGGTAGCGGCGCTGGGCATCGGTCTGGCCAGCAGCATCCGCGGGCGCGACCCATTGGTCGACGGCTTTGGCCTGATCGCCTTCGCCTCGCTAACGCCCATGATCTTCGTCATGGCCTACGGCATGATGTTCTGAGGGCGGGACCGATGGACGAACTCATTCATTTTGGACAGACGGCACTGGGCCTGATCAGGGATGTGCTGCCGATCGCGGTCATCCTGATCGGCTTCCAGGTACTGATTCTGCGGCGGCCCATTCAGAACCCATTACGGGTGGGGCTCGGGCTGGTAATGGTCCTGCTGGGCCTGGCCCTGTTTCTGGAGGGCCTGGAACTGGCCCTGTTCCCACTCGGCCGGCTGATGGCGGAGCAGTTGACGGCCCCGGCCTTCCTGTTCGGCGAAGGCACCGAGGCCATTCTCGAGTTCAGCTGGTCGGATTACATCTGGGTCTACCTGTTCGCCGCAGCCATTGGCTTCGCTACCACGGTGGCCGAACCGGCCCTGATCGCGGTCTCGATCAAGGCGAACCAGGTATCCGGCGGCACGATCACGGTCAATGGGCTGCGCTTCGCCGTGGCCGTCGGAGTGGCCTTTGGCGTCGCACTGGGCGCCTTTCGGATCGTGACCGGAACGCCGCTGCATTGGTACATCATCACGGGCTACGTCGTCGTCATTATCCAGACCGTGTTTGCTCCGCGGGCCATTATCCCCCTCGCCTACGATTCAGGCGGCGTCACGACTTCAACGGTCACGGTTCCACTGGTCGCGGCCCTGGGCCTCGGCCTGGCCGAGACCATCCCGGGCCGCAGCCCCCTGCTCGATGGTTTTGGCCTGATCGCTTTTGCCAGTCTCTTCCCCATGATCTCGGTCATGGCCTATGCACAGATCAGTGCGTGGCGCACACGCAGAGTGCGGGAAGCGAATTCCAGTTCCAGTGACAACCTGTAAAGAGAGGTAACAACGATGCATTTTAAGCTGATAGTCGTGATGGTCGAGGATCGACATACCAACGAAATCCTCGCCGCCGCGCGTGAGGAAGGCGCCACCGGCGCCACGGTTCTGAACCAGGCGCGTGGCGAAGGGCTGAGTCCGACCAAGACCTTCCTCGGCCTGGCTGTGGGCAACCAGGTCGATGTGATCCTGATGCTGGTCGAAGAGCATTTGAGCCGCCACGTACTGGAAACCATTGCACGCGTCGGTAAATTCGACGAGACTTCCGGCACCGGGATCGCGTTCCAGGTCGATGTAGAGGACGCGATCGGCGTCCGGCACCAGATCCAGGCGCTCGAAGGTACCTTGGAGGAGATCATATGAAACCGACGAAACCCATCGTGCGGGTGCGCGAAGTCATGAAAAGCGGCCTGGATATCGTGGATGGCATGGTGACCGTCGGCGAGGCCCTGCGCAACATGAAACACCCCGAAACCCGGACCCTGATCGTGAACAAGCGCCACGAGGACGACGAGTACGGCGTGGTCATGTTTCGAGACGTGGCGAAAAGCGTTCTGGCGCCCGACTTGTCTCCGGAACGCGTCAATATGTACGAGATCATGTCCAAGCCGGTGATGGGGGTGGATCCGCAAATGGACGTCCGCTACTGCATCAAGTTGTTCGATCGCTTTGGACTTTCGCGCGCACCGGTGATTGAGAACGGCCAGATCATCGGCCTGGTGAGCTATACGGATATCGTGCTCAAGGGCGTGATGCTGCAGGACTGACCGAAGGACAAATAGAATGGTTGCCATCCTGGAAAAAGAAGACCTCAAGCGGAGCATCCTCAAGCGGCTGGTGTATTCCGTCGGCAAGGACACCGATTTCGCCGTGCCGCGTGATTGGTGCGTAGCGCTGACGCTGGCCGTGCGTGAACGCCTGATGGACCGCTGGATGGCGACCACCAAGAGGGTTTACCACAGCGACGCCAAGCGGGTTTACTACCTGTCCATGGAGTTCCTGATCGGCCGCCTGCTGGCCGATACCATGCTGAACCTAGGCATGACGGACCTGTGCCGGGCGGCCCTGGAAGACCTCGGGGTCGACCTGGACGAAATCCTTCAGGAGGAACCCGATGCCGCGCTCGGCAACGGCGGCCTGGGACGGCTGGCGGCCTGCTTCATGGACTCGATGTCCACGCTGGGCATCGCCGCTTATGGCTATGGCATCCGCTACGAACATGGCCTGTTCCGTCAGCATATCGCCGAAGGCTGGCAGATCGAGGAAGCAGAAGAATGGCTGATCCAGGGCGGTAATCCCTGGGAACTCAACCGCTCCGAGGTCCGCTACCTCATACCCTTCGGCGGTGCGGTCAACATAGATGCCAACGGGCCGGAACGTTGGCATGCCGCAGAGCAGGTGATCGCCATCGGCAGCGACATGGCGATCCCCGGCTGGGGCGCGCAGCACGTGAACACCCTGCGCCTGTGGTCGGCGAAACCGGCCCAGATGTTCGACCTGTCGCAGTTCAACGTCGGGAATTACCTGCAGGCGGCAGCGCACGAAGTGCTGGCCGAAACCCTGTCCCGCGTGCTCTACCCGGATGACTCGACTCCACAAGGGCGCGAATTGCGCCTCAAGCAGGAGTATTTCTTCACCTCCGCCTCGCTGCAGGACCTCGTGCGCCGCTACCTGGCCACGCACACGGACCTGGCCGCCCTGCCCGACCATGCCGCGGTCCAGCTCAACGACACCCATCCGGCCGTCGCGGTCCCGGAACTGATGCGCTTGCTGGTGGACGTCCACGGCATGTCCATGAAGGAGGCGTTCGCGATAACCCGCAACTGCATTTCCTACACCAACCACACGCTGTTGCCCGAGGCGCTGGAACGCTGGCCGCTGGAGATGTTTGGCCGGGTCTTGCCGCGCCACCTGCAGATCATCGAGCAGATCGACCGCTATTGTGTCGAGGAGATCAGTCGCTCTGCCGAGGACGTACAACCCGAAGCGGTGTGTGCGCTGGATTACCACGACGGCAACGGCGGATCCGTGCGCATGGGCAACCTGGCTTTTATCGGTAGCCACCATGTGAACGGTGTTTCCGAGCTGCATACCGAGCTCATGGCGCAAACGGTTTTCAGGGACCTGCATCGCGTTTATCCCGGACGCATAGTGAATATGACCAACGGCATCACGCCGCGACGCTGGCTTTACAACTGCAATGAAGAACTGTCGAACCTGATCACCGAGGTGATCGGCCAGGGCTGGGTGGGCGACCTCGAGCAACTCACCGAGTTGCGCAGCCATGCCGACGACAGCGTCTTTCTCGATGCCTTCGCGCAGGCCAAGCGCACCAACAAGGAACGCCTGGCCGCCGGCATCCGTCACCTGACCGGCATGAAAGTCAACCCGGACGCGATGTTCGACGTGCAGATCAAGCGCATCCATGAATACAAACGGCAGCTGCTCAATGCGCTGCAGATCGTGGCGCGCTACCAGGCGATTCTGGCTGACCCGAACGCCGACTGGCTGCCGGTGGTGAAGATTTTCAGCGGCAAGGCGGCGCCCAGTTACACGATCGCCAAGCTGATCATCAAGCTGATCAATGACATTGCCGCCACGGTCAACAACGACCCGGCCATCGGCGATCGGCTCAAGGTCGTCTACGTACCCAACTACAACGTCTCGCGCGCCGAGATCATCATCCCGGGAGCAGACCTGTCCGAGCAGATCTCGACCGCCGGCATGGAAGCCTCGGGCACCGGCAATATGAAGCTGGCGCTGAACGGAGCACTGACCATCGGCACGCTCGATGGCGCCAACGTGGAGATCATGCAGCACGTCGGCGAGGAGAACATCTTCATCTTCGGTTTGACCGCCGAACAGGTGGCGGCGCGCCGCCGCGAGGGCTATCAGCCCATGCAGATCATCCAGGAAACCCCTCGCCTGGAAGCGGCCCTGGCGGAGATTGCCAAGGGCTCGTTTTCGGATGGCGACACCGAGCGCTTCAAGCCCCTGGTCGACGGCATCCTGCACAGCGACTATTTCATGCTGGCGGCAGACTTTGGCGACTACCTGGCTCGTCAGCGGGACGTCGGCGCCGCCTTCAGGGACAAGCGGCGCTGGTTCCGCTCAGCCGTGTTGAACACGGCCAACGTAGGCTGGTTCTCATCGGACCGCACGATCCGTCAATACGACGAACAGATCTGGCGCTCGACGCCAGCGCTGTGGGATCAGGACTGAAGACGCAGCACGACACCGCCCAGCGGCGGCAGCGTGATGCACATGCTGTGCTCCTGGCCCCGGAACGGCACGGCCTCCGACTCGACCGAGTGGCTGTTGAGCAGGCCCGAGCCGCCGTAGCGCTGCGCGTCTGAATTGAGGACCTCCAGCCAGGTGCCCGCACAGGGGGCCGGAATCCGGTAGTCGTGCCGCGGAACCGGGGTGAAACTGAGCACCACGGCCAGGGTTTCGCCGGCGCTGCGCCGCAGGAATGAAATGACGGACTGTTCGCTGTCGTCGCCACTGAGCCATTCGAAGCCGCGTGAGTCACAGTCCCATTCCGACAACGCGGGATGTGCCGCCTGCAAGCGATTGAGGT
>JAPHSB010000008.1 GCA_026193295.1 Lysobacterales bacterium | reverse complement strand
TTTGTCGCGGAAGGGGAAACCCTGCTGCAGATCGACCCGGCAGACTACCAGGCCAACCTGCTGCAGCGGCAGAGTGAGCTGCGCCAGGCGTCCGCTGATCTCGAGCTGGAGCTGGGCCGCCAGGAACTCGCCAAGCAGGATTACGAAGATCTAAAAGGGACGATTTCCTCTCAATACGAAACCCTGGTCCTGCGGGCACCGCAGCTCAACATAGCGCGGGCCCGCGTGGAGGCCGCCGAGGCGGCGGCGAGGCGAGCCGAGCTCGACCTCGAACGGACCCGCATACGCGCACCTTTCGCCGCGCACATCCTCAGTCGCGAGGCGAACGTCGGCTCGCAGGTAGGGCCCGGCGAAACCCTGGGGCGCCTGGTGGGCATCGAATCCTACTGGGTCGAGGCGGCGGTGCCGGTGTCCAATCTGCGCTGGATTGAATTCCCACAGGACACCGGGGCGCCAGGGGCCAGCGCCCGCGTGCGCAACCGGGCGGCCTGGCCGGAAGGCATGTTCCGGGAGGGACGGGTCCACAGCCTGATTGGAGCGCTGGAGGACGAGACCCGGCTGGCGCGCATACTGGTGACAGTGCCCGATCCCCTGGCCCATGACCCGGACTCTGCCGGTCTGCCGCCCTTGATGGTGGGCTCCTTCGTTGAGACACGCGTCGAGGGGAAACCCATTGAAAACGTGATCCGGATCTCCACGGATTACCTGCGCCAGAACGATACCGTGTGGGTCAACGAAAGCAGCATGCTGAGAATCCGCCCGGTGGAGGTCGTGTTCCGCGACCAGGAGTATGTCTATATCAGCGCAGGCCTGGACGAGGACGATCTGGTCGTGACCACCAACCTGGCGACCGTTGTCGACGGCGCCCCGCTGCGTTTGGAAGGAGCCGCTGAATGAGCAGCGGTTCCGGGGCGCCCGGCGGAACGGAGCATTCGTTCGCCGGTCCGGTTGCCTGGATGGCGCAGCATTCAATCGCTGCCAACCTGCTGATGATCCTGCTGATCGGTGGCGGTATCTGGAGTGCTTTCAACATCCAGAAAGAGGTTTTTCCGCAGTTCGACCTGGACATCGTCAACGTCAGTGTAAGCTACCCGGGCGCCGCGCCGACGGAGGTGGAACAGGGCATTCTGCGGCCGGTCGAGTCGGCCATTCGCGGGATCGAGGGCATCAAGGCAATCACTTCGACGGCGCGCGAAGGCTCTGGCCGCATCCAGATCGAGCTGGTCACCGGGACTGACCGGATGAAGGCGTTCCAGGACATCGACCAGGCCGTGAACCGCATTCGCACGTTTCCCGACGACACCGAGGAGCCGGAAGTCAGCCTGGTGTCGCCGCGGCGGGACGTGATGAACATCGTGCTGTATGGCCCGGTCGACATCTGGACCTTGCGCAAACTGGCCGAGCAGCTGCGCGACCGCCTGATTGCCGATCCGTCGATCACCCAGGTGGAGCTCGGCAATGCGCCGGACTACGTGACCCACGTGGAAATCCCCCAGCACCGGCTGCGCGAATACGGCCTGACGCTGGGACAGGTGGCCGGCCTGATCCGTCGCTCCAGCGAAGACGTTCCGGCCGGCGCGGTGGAAACCAATGCCGGCGAAATTCTGTTGCGGCTCAAGGAGCGGCGGCAATGGGCCGAAGAGTTCGGGCAGATCCAGATTATCACTTCGGACAGCGGAGCCGCGGTGACCCTCGGCGAGATCGCAACCATTACGGACGGCTTCGAGGAGGCGGGATTCCATTCGCAATTCAACCAACAGCCGTCCGTGGAAATCGAAATTTACCGGATCGGCGACCAGTCGCCGCTGGAGATCGCCAAGCGCGTCAATGCCATCATGGCGGATGTCGAGACTACCCTGCCGGCCGGCGTGCTGTGGCGCATCGACAGCAACCGCGCCAAGGACTACGAACAACGGCTTTCGCTGCTGCTGAACAACGGCCTGATGGCCATCGGCATCGTCCTGTTCATCCTGGCTATTTTCCTCGAGATCCGGCTGGCCTTCTGGGTCATGATGGGCATGACCATCTCCTTCGTGGGCAGCCTGCTGTTGTTGCCGGTCGTCGGTGTCAGCATCAACATGATCTCCATGTTCGCCTTCCTGGTGGCGCTGGGAATCGTCGTCGATGACGCCATCGTCGTTGGCGAAAACGTGTATGAGTACCGCCAGGAGGGCCTGGGCCACATGGCGGCGGCGATCAAGGGCGCCAGGGAAATCGCCAAGCCGGTCACCTTCAGCATCATCACGACCATTGTCGCCTTCGTGCCCCTGCTGTTCATGCCGGGCACGACCGGCAAGTTCTGGTGGCCGCTACCGGCCGTCGTCATCATGGTGCTGGCCATTTCCCTGCTGGAAGCCCTCTACATCCTGCCGGCCCACCTGGCCCACAGTTCGAGCACGCCGCACACCGGCGCGGGCCGCCGACTGCACGCCTGGCAGCAGGCCTTCGCCCATGGATTCAGCCGCTTCGTGGATACGCGGTACCGGCGCTTTCTCGACCTGTGCCTGCGGCACCGTTACATCACGCTCAGTGCGGCGGTTGCCGTGTTCATCGTGGTCACGGGATACGGTTTCAGCGGCCACATGGGCATGATCATGATGCCGGAAGTGGCCGCGGATGAGATCGAGGCGGGCATCCGGCTGCCGGTCGGCACCACGCCGGACCAGGCGGCCAGGGTGGCGAACGAGGTCACCGCCTCGACGCGCCGCATGTTCGACGAACACAATCTCTACGAGGTGGCCGAAGGCATCAAGACCAACGTGCGCGGCGGCAGCTTCATCGACGTGGAGATCGTCATGCGGCCACCCGACGAACATGACACGACGGCCGAGGAAGTGATCGCGCTCTGGCGCGACCAGATCGGCGACATCGAGGGCGTCGACCAGATTACCTTCGAGGCGGAACGGGGCCCCGGTGGATGGCGGCAGGACATCAGCATCGATCTGAGCCACTCGGACATCGACGTGCTGGCGATGGCCAGCCAGGCCCTGCTGGAACGCGTGCGGGAATTCGAGGGCGTCGTGAACGTCAACGACAACTACGACAAGGGCAAGGCCCAGTTCGATTTCACCCTGCTCCCGGAGGGCCGTAATCTCGGCCTGACGCCCGCGGACGTCGGGCAACAGGTTCGCGATGCCTTCTTTGGCGCCTTGGCGATGCGCCAGATTCGCGGAACCGACGAGATCGAGATCCGCGTGAAACTGCCGGCCGAGGATCGCAAGAACATCCAGTCCTTCGCGGACCTGGTCATCCGCACGCCCAGTGGCGCGGAGGTTCCGCTGCTGGACGTGGTTGAAGTCGAGCGCGGGGCGGCCTTCAGCTCAATCAGCCGCCGCGACGGCCGGCGCGTGGTGAACGTGGGTATGGACGTCGAGCCCAAGCGCGAAGTCAGGCGCGTACTGGAAGCCATCCGGACCGAAACCCTGCCGCAATTGCGGGCGGATTTCCCCGGCCTCACCTGGACCTTCGAGGGCAGCCAGGCGGAGATGCGTGATTCAACGGCAGCCCTGTGGGGCGGCTTCGCCCTGGCCATGGCAGTGGTTTACGCCTTGCTGGCGATCGCCTTCAGCAGTTATCTGCAACCGCTCATCGTCATGACGGCGATCCCCTTTGGCATCGTCGGGGCCGTTATCGGACACATCATTCTCGGCTTTGACCTGTCCCTGATCAGCTTCATGGGCGTCATCGCCCTGTCCGGCGTGGTCGTGAACGACGCCCTGATCATGATCGACTTTGCCAACCGCAGGCGCGCCGAGAGTTCCGCTTTCGAGGCCATCCACATGGCCGGCCTGCGCCGCTTCCGGCCAATCATCCTGACCACGCTGACGACCTTCGGCGGCCTGACGCCGATCATCCTGGAAACTTCGCGCCAGGCAGCCTACCTGATTCCCATGGCCATCTCGCTCGGGTTCGGCATCGTTTTCGCCACTGCGATTATCCTGGTGCTGGTGCCCTGCCTGTACATGGTCCTGGAGGATCTGCGGATTCCAGGCGGTAAACGGTTCGCAGAGGACTTGAGCTAGGGGCGCGCCCAGCCCTGCCTGCGGGTCGCGAAGGCCGACGACCTGCGGGAACATCGACGGCCGCTTACCGCTTACAGGGCGGATTCAATCACCTTGCCATCCTGCTTGTAGAGCGTGCCGCCCTTCATGACCAGCTTTACGTCCTGCAGCAGATTGATGTAGCGCAGCACGTCACCTTTCACCGCGATAATGTCTGCCAGCTTGCCCTCCGAAATGGTGCCCGTCTTGTCCTGCACGCCCATCATCACGGCGGGCCAGTACGTGGCTGAGCGGATCGCATCCATTGGCGCGATACCCATCTCATAGACCAAAACCGTCAGCTCATTCCACGTGCTCTGGCAATGAAACTTGGTCGGGATTCCGCTGTCGGTGCCGACCAGGAATACCACGCCGGCTTCCTTCAGTTGCTGAATCTTGCGCTTCAGGGTGGGTTTCCGCAGCGGCGTCAACTGCATGTATTCGAGTTGGCCGGGATGCTCCAGCGACTGCCGGATGTCAGCGATGGTGTCGGGCTTCAGGCCCCGGTGCCAGCAGTCGTCGTCCAGCTTTTCCGGGTTGTCGACAGTCGACTCGTACTGGTACAGGCCTTCGACCGTGGGCGTCCAGTACAGGGGGCCGCCGGCGACCCGTCCCGTCGCGGTGCGCTCCTTGATCTTCTCCATGACGTCGGCCGGATATTCGGGAGCCGTCGTCAAACCCGTATGTTCGAAATTGTCCACGCCGATTTCCAGGCCACGGCGGATCTCGTTGGGCCGGTGCGAGTGGGCCACGACCTTCAAGCCGTGCTTGTGGGCTTCGTCGACCACCGCCTGGGCCTCCTCCAGCGTCATGGTGTCCTGGTCGATCAGCTTGATCACATCGACCCCGGCATCGACCAGTTTCCTGACTTTCTTCCTGGCGTCGTCGGCGCCTTTCACGCCCCAGCGAAAGGCCTCGGCGCCAGGGTAGGCCTCATGCTGGATGAAAGGGCCCGACACATACAGACGCGGGCCGGGAATGTCGCCATTTTCGATGCGTGTCTTGACGGAAATGGATGCTTCCAAAGGAGCGCCGAGGTCCCTGGCGCTCGTAATACCGGCCAACAACAGCTGGACAGCGCTCGCCGGCATGATTTCGTCAGCCAGCCGATCGGCGTAAGTACGGTCCCAGTGATCATAGTCGGCATGGCCATTGATCATCAGGTGTGCGTGGCTTTCCCAGAGTCCGGGCAACACGTCCATGCCCTCCGTAGAAATCACTTCGTAGCCCTCGGGCACGGCCAGCGTGTCGGTCGTGCCGATCTTTTCTATGGTGTCGCCGTTAATCAGGATGACACTGTCGGCAAGAGGGCGATGGCCAAAGCCATCGATGAGCCGCCCTCCGACCAGGGCTTTCTGATCGGCCGCCAGGCTGCCGGCGAACAGCAGACAACCCATGACTATCGCGACGTTGAAAAGCGACTCCCGGATTCGCTGAAGTATCATGTGAAGCTCCCGTGATGTTGTTTGAATCGGTCGGTAAGCGTTGCATTCTCGCCTGCCAAGACGAATTGAGCAATCCGGATCACTGCCGGCGGTCGTGCTGGTGGGAACATCCTGCCTCTGGACCCTCCAAGACGCCGATGAAAAGGCTTCGGAAACCATTCGGACTGCAGGGTGGAATTCGTCGAAGCGCCGGTGGGGGCTATGGGGGCGCAGCTCAAGATGAATTGACCTGGATATCGCAATGTCGCCTGTGGTATTGCGCCCGGAACAGAGCCGCCCGAGAATGGGGTGGCAGGCCAGCACCGCCGAAGGCGCTGGCGGGGATGACCACGATGCATGACTGGGACAACCAGGCCATCGCCGACAAACTGCTGGAACTCGCCGATCTTCTCGAGCAGCAGAACGCCAACCCGTTCCGGGTGAACGCCTATCGGCGAGCAGCCCGGACGGTCGCGGTGCATCCCGAGCCGCTGGCCGAACTGGCCGAGCGCGAGGGAGCGGAAGGCCTGGATCAACTGCCCACGATCGGGCGCTCGATCGCCCTGGCCATCCAGGAAATGCTGCGCACCGGGCGCTGGCAACAGCTCGAGCGCCTGCGCGGCACGCTGGACCCGGAGCAGGTGTTTCAGTCTATCCCCGGTGTCGGTCCCGAACTGGCCCGCCGCATCCACGAGGCGCTGGAAATCGAATCGTTACCCGAGCTGGAACTGGCCGCGCACGACGGGCGGCTGGAGCAGGTCCCCGGCGTCGGCCCACGTCGAGCGCGCATGATCGCTGCAGCGCTGGGGCAGATGCTGCAGCGGCGGCAGCCCCATCCACACGAACCCACCGCCGAGCCGGACGCCGAGTTGCTGCTGGACGTCGACCGCGAATACCGGGACAAAGCAGCGCGCGGCAAGTTGCGCAAAATTGCCCCACGGCGATTCAATCCCTCGCGCGAGGCGTGGCTGCCAATCCTGCATGCCCAGCGCGGAGACTGGCACATCACCGCGCTGTTCTCGAACACGGCGCGGGCACACGAACTGGGCAAGACCAGCGACTGGGTCGTGCTGTATTTCCACACCGACCACGGGCCCGAGGCCCAGCGTACCGTGGTGACCGAGACTTCAGGCCCGCTGCAAGGCCGGCGCGTCGTCCGCGGGCGCGAGGCCGAGTGCGCCTGAACTCCACAACGGAAGCCGTTTCAGATTTCTTTGCCTGCTCCGGCTGATTTCTCTGCCGGGCCGCGGTTTGCGTATACTTCCCAAATGACTCAAAGCGACAGGGTGCGGGTTTCCTGATGACACAGTTTCCGAAGAAGACTCTGGACGACTGGCAAGCACTGGCCAAAAAGGAGTGCCGCGGCAGGCCGCTGGACGAACTGAACGTGGACACGCCCGAAGGGATCGCGATCAAGCCACTCTACACCGAGGCGGATGTCGCAGGGTTGGGCCACCTTGACTCCCTGCCCGGCCTGCCGCCCTTCGTGCGCGGGCCCAAGGCGACCATGTACGCCGGCCGCCCGTGGACGGTGCGCCAGTATGCGGGATTCTCCACTGCCGAGGAGTCGAACGCGTTTTATCGCCGCAACCTCGAAGCGGGGCAGACCGGGCTTTCAGTAGCCTTTGACCTGGCCACTCACCGCGGCTACGACTCCGATCACCCCCGCGTGGTCGGCGACGTGGGCAAGGCGGGCGTGGCCATCGACAGCGTCGAAGACATGAAAATCCTGTTCGACGGCATCCCGCTGGACCAGATGTCGGTGTCGATGACCATGAACGGCGCGGCGCTGCCGGTCATGGCGATGTACATCGTCGCCGCCGGGGAGCAAGGCGTGCCACCCGAAAAGCTGGCCGGCACCCTGCAAAACGATATCCTCAAGGAGTTCATGGTCCGCAATACCTACATCTACCCGCCACGGCCGTCGATGCGAATCGTCTCCGACATCATCGCGTATACCGCCGCCCACATGCCGCGCTACAACTCGATATCCATCTCGGGTTACCACATGCAGGAGGCCGGCGCGACTTGCGCCCAGGAACTGGCCTACACCATTGCCGACGGCATCGAGTATGTGCGGACAGCGATCGCCAGCGGGCTGGACGTGGACGCCTTCGCGCCGCGCCTGTCGTTTTTCTTCGCCATCGGCATGGATTTCTTCATGGAAGTGGCCAAGCTGCGGGCGGCGCGCCTTCTGTGGTCCACGCTCATGGCAGAGAAGTTCGATCCTA
>JAPHSB010000257.1 GCA_026193295.1 Lysobacterales bacterium | reverse complement strand
CCGCTGCCGGCGAGCAGTTCCAGGGTCAGCTTCTGGACGTATTCGGCCAGCACGGTGTCGCCGACCGCCACTTCGTCCAGGCGCTGGGCTTCGGGCAGATCCAGGGTGTGCTCGCCGCCCTCGGGGCCGCGCAGGGTGACGGTGCGTTGCACGGGGTCGACGGCCACCACCGTGGCGGTGAGTTTCACGGTCTGCGTGGTGGTGATGGAGGGCAGATCGGCGCTGTCGGCGCCGGCCCACAGCGCGGGGGCGGCAAGCAGCAGCAGGGCGGCGATGATGGCGATTCTCATGGTGGGTCCTCGGGTTGGATGCGTGTGAAGCACTTTACACAAAAATGCAGCAAAAGCGGTGAGTGTGAATTTCTGGCCCCGCCTGGCTGTGCCGGCGGGGCTGTCGATCTGCAGCGACGACGACTGAAGACGGGGGATCCCTTTGATCGAAATGGTATTCGGCCCCGTAAGTCGGCGCGGATGCATAACGCCTGAATCAACCGGCGCCCGTCAGGCCACCCGGGCTAAACGAAACAAAAGTTCGGGGCCAGAGCCCTTTTACGCGGGTGCGTCAGGACGCAAGCCGCAATGAAACATCGAGGCCGAGGCGATGCGCCATGTCGACCAGGCTGTCCAGGCGGAACTTGTCGATTTTCCCGTGCAGCAGCGCGGACACCCTTGGCTGGCTGATGTGCAGCAGCTCCGCCGCCCTGGTTTGCGTCACGCCCAGCGCGCGCAGTTCCTCGCTGATCCGGATCATCAGTTCGGAGCGCAGCTTCAGGTTTTGCCTGCGAATGGGGTCGGCCTCGAGCGCGTCCCAAACGTTGTCGAATTTTTGCACTCCAACCATGCTGTCTACCTTCTGATCGCCTGTCGCAGTATTCGGCGCGCCTGAGCGAGCGTCCATGAAACTCGATTGTCCGCATAAAAGTATATATCTAGATGTATAAAACTGTCCAAGCCTTTTGGCCAATCCCCTCGGTGTAGTTTGGGAATCCGGAAGCCATGTTGACCATGGGCGACGGCTTCGATTCACGTAGGAAAAGACTGGGAGACTGACCCCGTTTGCACTGAGTGAATGTGAAAAAGGGGCCGGATACATTTTCAGAATCTGTATCCGGCCCCTTTTTTGGAAGTGCATCGGCAAACGCCCCGGGTGCCCTGGCTAGTCATTCATCGTCGGCGGGTAACCCAGCGCCATCTCGATGAACATGCTGATTTCCACGATGTCGCCGACAAAACGCGCGGTGTGACTGTCGATGCGCTCGACGTTGGGCAGATAGGCGATCATCTCCGCCGCGCTCGGGTTGGTGTAGGAGAGGTCGAGCGTCAGCGGGCCTGCCATCGTGAACGGCGGTATTTCGTCTCGCCGTTCGAGTCCGGCCAGGGTCTTCTGTTTGATCAGCTTCTGTGCCGCCTCCGGCATCAGGCTGCGGCCCGCCTCGCGGCTGGAATGCCACTTCACCACGGCGCCTTCCATGGGGCCTACCGTGCCGGTGACTTCGCGCACCGCCGCGTCGTCACCACTGACCATGACCACGGGCACGCCGAAGTGCCCGGCGATCAGCGCGTTCATGCCGCCTTCGGACATTTCCGCGCCGTTGATTTTCACCGAGTAAAAGTCCTTGCCGGACTGAGTGTGGGCCAGGATGCCCTCGGGGTTGCCTGTGCTGGCGTGGTAACCGATGAAAATCGCCGCATCGAAGCTGGCGTCGATGCCTTCCATCATGCCCAGCGGCCGCGGCCAGGACCGCACCACCTGGATGTCCTGGGGCAGTTGGTCCAGCAGCAGGTTCAGCCCGTTGCCGTGGGAGTCGCTGACCAGGATCTCCGTGGCGCCGGCTTCGCGGGCCGCCGCGATGGCGGCGTTCACCTCGGCGGTCATGAAGCCCCTGAAGCGTTCGTAATCGAAGCCGCCCGGTGACAGTTGGCTGCCGACGACCGCGCCGGCGACGCCTTCCATGTCGGCGGAAATATAGACTTTCAGGTCCTTCGCATGTGCGGCGTGGGCCGGCAGCGCCAGGGCGATCGCCAGCAGGGCGCTGTAAAGAAGGTGCTGCAGGGCTGAATTCATGGTGGGACTCCTCGTCGGGCACGGAGAGTGTAAATGAGCCGGGCAGGAAACGGGGCCGCCTGCTGTTTTCGGCGGCGGGGTGGATTACTCTAAGAATGGGGCCGGATACCCTTTTCGTTGAAGGTATCCGGCCCCGTTGTTTCTTTTTGGGCGCCACTTTCGCCGGCCGCTGCCTGGTTGTATCGTATACGGAGCGCGGCGATACCATCCGTGTCATCTCGGCCAGGGCCATGACGCCGCGCGAACGCAGAGCTTATGAAGACTGAAAAGGACGAATTGCGCAAGGAGTACCCGGAGGAGCGCATCCTGTCGGGTGTGCGCGGCAAGCACGCCAAACGGTTTCGCGAGGGCACGAAACTCGTGGCGATCGCACCGGACTTGCAGGAATTATTCCCCGACTCCGCAGCGGTGGACAAAGCGCTGCGCGAATACCTGGCCGCGCGGCGCTGACGATACCGCGATCCGGTCAGCGGCGCCGCTGCTGCACCTCCATGTACCGGCGCAGCAGCCGGTTGATACGGGTCTGGTAGCCAGGGCCCTGGCTGCGGAACCACTCGAGGACATCGGCGTCGAGCCGAATCGTGATGGGCTTTTTGATCGGGGGGCGCCATTCCGCTTCACGAAAGAACGCTTCGTCCAGTTCCGGAATGTCGCCCAGGTCGATGTCCTCGTCCGGCCGGGCGGCGAGCCGCTGTAATTCAGTATCCAATTTCCTTTTCAAATCTTTGGCATTCACGACGGGTGGCCTTCCGTGCAGAGATGATTCGAATAGTTCTGGAGCCGTGCTCATCCACGCGATCTGAATAAACGACGACGCAAACGACCAGGCCAATCAGCCCGACCGCAATCCAGCGGTCCTCGCCATACTCCTGTCGCGTGTCCACATGCACCAGGTGCGGGTGCTCGAACATGCTGGTTGCGGTACTGAAACTCAGACCGTGCTTCCGGGCATTACGCCGGTTTTTCGCTTCGTCCCATTCGAAGCGAGTATAACTCATCGTATTGACTTATGTATGTACAACATTAAGGTGCGCAGGAATTGCCAACGCACTGATCATCTCTCTTCAAGTCGAAGCGCAATGACGGGGGTTTGCCTGACCGGTCGTAGGAGATTCTCGTTTTCATCGCCGCCGAAAAAGGGGGCCGGATACCCTTTCCGCTAAGAGTATCCGGCCTCTTTCTTGTTCCCTTTCCTGTTTCTGCCAGGCTATCCCGTCTTTTAACCTGCGGAGAGAAATCGCACGATGAAAATTGGTTTCATATTGAATGAGGGCCGCGCCCTGTGCCTGG
>JAPHSB010000301.1 GCA_026193295.1 Lysobacterales bacterium | reverse complement strand
TCGTCGCCACCCTGGTCCTGGATGTACAGGACGTGCTTGCTGTCGAGGGCCCAGAAATGCGAGGGAATGCCGCGGCCGGTATCGTGGGTGATGGCCCGGAGGTTGGCGAAGTCACCCCGCGCGCCCACCCAGAGGTTCATCACGCCGTCCAGCGGCGCGCGGAAGCTCATCTGCGTGCCGTCGGGGCTCAGCCGGCCCTGGAAGCGCATGGGATTGCCGAACAACACGGTGCGCTCAATGAGTGGTGGCGCCTCGACCGGCATCAGCTCTGCGGCTGGCGCTTGGGTTTGCGCAGCCTGGCCGCTGTCGGCGGGAGGCGTCGTGGTCGAGTCGCACCCGGCCAGGGTCATGGCCAACAGGGAGAAGAGCGCAGCGAGAATGTTTTTCATATCCGTTTTCCTTGGTGGTGTTCGAATCAGCCCGGCAGGCTCCGCTTCGCCGCCGATCGCAGAGGATGCGCAGATCGATACGATCAGATTCGCAGCCCGGCGAAGAACGTATCATAGGCGTTCATGCACCGTCCTGTAGCGAAAGTAACGTGTGCGGCCCCATCTTGCCGGAGGTTCTTGCGGTTAAGATGTGGCGGACAGCCCGATGCGGGAGTGGCCGAGGCCTGATCACTGTGCGAACCCGAGACCCTCTCCTCAGCCAACAGCCAGTCCCTTCGTGGGCGGGCGCTGTGTAGAATGGCGGCTGGAACCAATCTCACGCCAAGCCCGGATAACAAGAGACCATCCATGAAAACCTACAAAACCGATGCGGAAATCGCCCGTTCAGCCAACAAGCTCCCGATCGCCGAGGTCGCGGCGAAACTCGGCATTCCCGAGCGCGACATCATTCCTTACGGCCACGACAAGGCAAAAATAGGGTACGACTTTCTGCAGACGCTGCAGGACAAGCCGGACGGCAAGCTCATCCTGGTCACGGCGATCTCTCCCACGCCGGCCGGCGAAGGCAAGACCACAACCACCGTCGGCCTCGGCGACGGCCTGAACAGGATCGGCAAGAAGGCCATGATCTGCCTGCGCGAGCCCAGCCTGGGCCCATGCTTCGGGATGAAGGGCGGCGCCGCCGGTGGGGGCATGGCCCAGGTGGTGCCGATGACCGACATCAACCTGCACTTCACCGGTGATTTCCACGCCATCGGTGCGGCGCACAACCTGCTGTCCGCGGTCGTCGACAACCACATCCACTGGGACAACCAGCTCGATATCGACTCGCGCCGCGTTACCTGGCGGCGGGTCATCGACATGAACGACCGGGCCCTGCGGCAGATCACCAGCGGCCTGGGCGGGCCGGGCAACGGAATTCCCCGGGAGGCGGGTTTCGACATCACGGTTGCCTCCGAGATCATGGCGATATTCTGCCTGGCCAGGAACCTGGATGACCTGCGCAAGCGCATCGGCGAGATCGTGATCGGCCAGACGCGCGACCTGCAGCCGGTCACGGTGGAGCAGCTCAACGTGGCCGGCGCGATGACCGCGCTGCTGCTCGACGCCTTCCAGCCCAACCTGGTGCAGACGATCGAGAACAACCCCGCGCTGATGCACGGCGGACCGTTCGCGAACATCGCCCATGGCTGTAACTCCGTCATTGCGACCAGGACCGCGCTGAAGCTGGCCGACTACGTGGTCACCGAGGCAGGTTTCGGCGCCGACCTGGGCGCGGAGAAGTTCTTCGACATCAAGTGCCGCAAGGCCGGCCTGACGCCCGATGCGGTGGTGCTGGTGGCCACGGTCAAGGCCCTGAAGATGCACGGTGGGGTCGCCCGGGCGGACCTCGCAGCCGAGAACGTCGAGGCCGTGCGCAAGGGCTGCAAGAACCTGGGCCGCCACATCCGCAACATCGGCCACTTTGGCGTGCCGGCTGTGGTGGCCATCAACCACTTTGTCGCAGACACCGCGGCGGAACATGAAGCCATCCGTTCGTTCTGCACCGAACTCGGCGTGGATTGCACGGTCGCCTCGCACTGGGAGCACGGCGGCGCGGGGGCCACGACGCTGGCCGAGCACGTGGTCGACCTGATCCATCACCGCAAGTCCCAGTTCCGGCCCCTCTACGACGACGACATGAGCCTGTGGGACAAGGCGCGCCACATTGCGCGGACCATCTACGGCGCCGAGGACATCATCGCGGACAAGAAGGTACGTGCACAGTTCCAGCGCATGGAAGACCTGGGTTACGGGCATTTCCCCGTGTGCATGGCCAAGACCCAGTACAGTTTCTCGACCGACCCGATGCTGCTGGGCGCCCCGACGGGCCACGACGTGCCGATCAGGGAGATTCGCCTGGCAGCCGGCGCGGAGTTCGTGGTGGTCATCTGCGGAGAAATCATGACCATGCCCGGTTTGCCGCGTAAGCCGTCTTCCGAAAACATCAGCGTCGATGCCGACCGGGAGATCCGGGGCCTGTTCTAGGCGCGGGTCGAGCGACGCGGGGCCGCCAGGCCTGGGAAAAGGACTCTGAGCCTTTCCCTGCCCTGCCCCCTTATCGGATGGAAATGGATGGATAAATGGATGGATAAACGGATGCCGTCGTGTCATCCTCCAATTGGATGGAATTGGAGGTTTGAATGGAGGGCGGCATCCGCACGGACAGCCTGAAGATCACACCGCAGGTCCTGCGGCTGATCGCCGAGATCGACGAATTCAAAGGCGCCTGGGCGGCCGTCGGGCGGCTGTCGCCCGAGCGCCTGCGTAACTTGCGCCGCGTGGCGACCATCGAGGGTGTCGGCTCGTCCACCCGCATCGAGGGAGCCCGCCTCAGCGATGCGGAGGTCGAGCGCCTGCTCGGCGGCCCCGAAATGACTGCGCCCGTTTCCCGCGACGAAGAGGAAGTCGCCGGCTACGCGCGGGCGCTGGAAACGGTCTTTTCGAATTGGCAGGACATGACGCTGACCGAGAACCACATCCGGCAGCTGCATCGTGAGCTGTTCAGGTATTCATCGAAAGACGCAGGGCACCGCGGCGAGTACAGGACGCACCCCCATCAAAACGAGGCGTTTGGTCCGGGGAGTGGAAGCCTGGGCGTGGTCTTTAAAGCCGCGGCGCCTTTCGACACGCCCCGCCTGATGCGGGAGTTGATTGAATGGACGCGGACCGGCATGGCGAGTGGCGAGCTGCACGCGCTGATCTGCATCACCGTGTTTATCGCTGTGATGCTGGAGATCCATCCGTTTCAGGACGGCAACGGACGCCTGTCCCGTATCCTGGCCAACCTGTTGTTGCTGCGCGCCGGCTATGCCTACGTTCCCTGCAGTTCGCTGGAGTTCATCATCGAACAGAACAAAGAGACGTATTACCTGGCGCTGCGGCAGACGCAGGACACGCTGCACACGGAATCGCCGGACTGGCAGCCCTGGCTGCTGTTCTTCCTCAGATCCCTGCACCAGCAGAAGGCGCGGCTCGAGCGCGAGATCGCGCGCGAACGGCTGCTGCTGGGTGACTTGCCCGAGCTGTCCGTGCAAATCCTGGAGCAGTGCCGCGAAAACGGGCGGGTGACGGTCGCCATGGCGGCCAAGGCCAGTGGCGCCAGCCGCAATACGATCAAGGATCACTTCAGGGCCCTGGTCCGCGCACGCCACCTGGTGCGGCACGGCGCGGGGCGCGGCACGTGGTACGGGCTCAGTTGAAAAGCCGGCAGAAGCCGGAACCAGAGTTCCTTGCCAGAGCCGCTGCGCGAATATTGTCAGCGCGAGTACGGGTCGCGCGACCAGAAGACCGCACCCGCTCGGGCGCGACCCGAGCGTTGTATGCCGGCCTGCGAAACACCGCCTCCTCAGGGTTTTGGGCTCTATAATGGCTGCTGATCAAAAGACGTTACTCATTCCCTGGAGGCTTGATACATGACCATGCACGTAATCGGGGCCGGCGTTGGCCGCACGGGTACCTACTCGCTCAAACTCGCACTCAATCAGCTCGGGGT